>NZ_JBVJCT010000001.1:349941-360673 GCF_055588305.1 Streptomyces sp. NPDC042002
CCACCACCCACCCCCCCCCCCCCCCCCCCCCCCCCCCCCCCCCCCCCTCCCCCCCCCTCCCCCCCCACCCCCCCCCCCCCCCCCCCCCCCCCCCCCCCTCCCCCCTTAGGCCGGGCGACTCCCGCAGCGCGCCGGGCGACTTCGGCCGCCCGCCGGTCGTACCCTGGCCGACTCCGGCCGTATGCCTGGCGTCTTCGGCCGCACCGGATCCGCGCCCCGCGCCTCCTGCGGGCTCGTGGTCCCGTTGTTCGCCGCGGATCCCGCGGTCCCCGCCCGTGCCCGGAGGGATCATCACTCGCGTGGCTCTTCCGGAGCGCTCCGGGCTGGAGGGTGACGTAAGGATGCGGGCATGGGTATACGCACGCTCCACTGCCGTAGGGCCATGGCCACGACCGTCGTGGTCGCGACCGTGACGGTGACCGCGGCAGTCGTCCCGGTGCTGCTCGCGCCGATGCCCGCGTTCGCCGCCGAAGCGGGCACCGCCCAGCTGCCCGAGGCCCCCCGTTCCCCCCAGGACCAGGATCTCGCCGCCCGGCTGTCCCGTGACCTCCGAGCGGCGCTGTCGGCGCGCCGGGTCAGTGTCCTGGTGGCGGTGCGCGACGACCGGACAGGCGGCCCGCCCCGCACCACGGCCGGCGACCGGATGCGGCTGCCGGCGGTGTTCACCGGCGTCCACGCGTTCCTGCGGACCCGCGGGTACGGCCTCCGGCTGCGCACCCGGGCCCGCGGCGACCGGCGCCTGACCGTTCCCCCCGGTCCGCCGCGCCGCGTGAAGGCCCACATCACGACCGGCCGGCTGCCCCGCGCCGCGAACGGCGGGCGTGTCCACGGCATCGGCGCCTTCACCGGCCCCGCCCGTACCTACCGCGTGATCGTCGTGTCGTACGACCATCCGACGATGCCGTACGGCGCCCGCGTCGTCGAACGCGTCGCCCGAGCCGTGCACCGGGGCCTCGGTCACGGGCGCGGCCTGCTCCGGAGCCTCGCCGCCGGTACCGCGGTCAGCGCGGAGCCGGACGGCTCGGCTGCTCCGTACGGGCCGCCGCCGGGGCAGGACGAGCCGGAGCGGGACGCCACAGCCTGACCGCCGAGACGTACAGGCCGAGGCCGAGGACCAGGCCCGCGCCCCCGCCGAAGCACAGCGGCGGAATGAGCTCCCACGGCTTCGCGATGGACCCCCAGTACGCCCACCAGCGCACCGCCCGCTGCACCGCGGCGGCCAGCGCGAGGCCGCCGATCACCACGGCGGCCAGCCACCGGTCGGCGGTGGACAGAACGGGCACCCCGACGGCCGGGCCGTGCGGCGTGCGGCGCAGCGCGAGTACCACGAACGTCACGATCACGACGGCCGCCACCGCCGAACTGCCGTACTGGACGTACCAGTAGAGCGGCGAGCCCGCGAGGCTCCGCCCGAGGACGGGGAAGAGCCGCACCCCCCACCGGTCGTGATGGGTGAACGCGTCCCACACCACATGCGTCAGCGCGCCGAACGCCGCGGAGACGTACCACCACAGAACCCTCGGCGCGCGCACCGGCTCGCGTGCGACTCCACAGCGCAAAAGCCGCGCCGTGCGCCCCTGCCGTGCCGCGGGCATCAGCGCCACCAGCGGTTCGCGCAGCACCAGCCAGGCGCCCACCAGCACCCATGCGATAAGAATATCGACGGTGAACACGCCGGTGAACGAGTGGGTGAACGTGCCGAACTCCATCGCCCCGGGCACTACGCTCGCCGCGTAGTAGGTCAGGTCGGGAGCGAAGGAACCCGCTACGAGAACGGCGGGAATCAATCGGCCGCGACCGCTTCCGTCCCCGCGTACGGCGGGTAGTACGGCAGCCGCATGACTGAGAGTGAAGGGCAAATCATCCCCCTGTGGCCATGGTTGACCGGATATGTTCAGTCTGATGATCGCTGACGGCCAGTATGCGGGACGGCGGGACATGGCCAACTGGTGAATACCGGGCGCCAACGGGTCCCTGCGCGAAGGAAGTTGTCGTAGGGTCGCCTGGGTCGCCGTGCTGGGGAGCACGGCCGGAAACAGCGGCAGCGCACAGGGTTCTGAGAGACGGCAGGCTACGCCGGTCGTCCGTGGGAGGGGTTCACTCAATGGCGGCGCAATTCGGCAGGAGGCTGCGCAAGAGCGCGGCAACCACCGCTGTGGCCGCGGCCGCGGTCGCGGCTCTGTCCGCCTCGCAGGCCCCGGGAGTGCTCGCCGACGACCACGGCAGACAGTCGGCGGGCGCCGATGTCGGCCAGGACGCGAACGAGGCGGGCGGCGACGGCACCGCGACGGGCAACTCGCGCTACTTCACGGACCTTCCGCCGCTTCAGAGCCCGAACCCCGCGCCGAGCGCGAGCACGAGCGTGGGAAGCGGGACGCCCGCCGCCACGGGTGCCGCCGAGGCGGGCATCCCGGCGACCGTGCTGGCCGCCTACAAGCAGGCCGAGGCGTCGCTGCACGAGTCCAAGCCCACCTGCAACCTGCCCTGGCAGCTCCTCGCCGCGATCGGCAAGGTCGAGTCGGGCCAGGCCCGCGGTGGCCGCGTCGACGCGGCCGGCACCACCCTGTCGCCGATCCTCGGACCCGTCCTTAACGGCAACGGCTTCGCCAGCATCAAGGACACCGACAACGGCGCGTTCGACGGCGACAGCACGTACGACCGCGCGGTGGGCCCCCTGCAGTTCATCCCCTCCACCTGGGCGTGGGCGGGCCGCGACGGCAACGGCGACGGCAAGAAGGACCCCAACAACGTCTACGACGCGGCGCTCGCCGCCGGGCACTACCTGTGCCGCTTCGGCCACGACCTGTCGGTCCAGGCGCAGATGAACCAGGCGATCCTCAGCTACAACAACTCCACGGCGTATCTGAACACCGTCCTGTCGTGGCTGGAGTACTACCGCAAGGGCACGCACGAGGTGCCCAACGGCACGGGCACGCTGCCCTCGCACCACAGCGACGACCCGGCCACACCGAGCCCCACTCCCACCCCGCCTCAGCCGTCCCCGCCCAGCGGCCCGAAGCCGGGCGGCTCTCCGACGAGCCCCGCCCCGAAGCCGACCCCACCCGCCACGCCTACGCCGCCCGCCACCCCGACCCCGCCGGTCACGCCGCCGCCGACGACCCCGCCCGCCA
The DNA here is from genome assembly GCF_055588305.1 of Streptomyces sp. NPDC042002. NCBI lineage: Bacteria > Bacillati > Actinomycetota > Actinomycetes > Kitasatosporales > Streptomycetaceae > Streptomyces > Streptomyces sp. NPDC042002. The sequence goes on from NZ_JBVJCT010000001.1 coordinate 353,073, forward strand.
CCCCGCCGACGCCCACCGAGACGGTGGACCACCTGGCGAACATGGGCGACGGGAAGGTCACGGCGACGGCCGGCGGCACGTTCGCGCAGAAGATCGCCGTACGGACCGAGGACAAGAACGGCAAGGCCGTGGCGAAGGTCCGCGTGCGGTTCACCGTCGTCGGCGACACCGACGCCACCTTCACCGGCGGCGAGAACGTCGCCACACTGGTCACCAACGGGCTCGGCATGGCCACCGCGCCCGCGCTCACGGCGGGTGAGAAGACCGGCGACTTCACCGTCCGCGTCACCGTCGTGGGCCGCGTCATGGCCGGCCTCGACTACACGGCCACCGTCACCGCCCGCCAGGCCGACACGCTGGCCCGCACCACCGACACCGCGCCGACCTGTGTACCGGGCGGAGAGTTCGCCGACCAGGTCGGGGTCAAGGCCACCTACCAGGGCGCCGCCGCGGGCAAGGTCGCCGCGACCGCGACACTCGTCAAGTCCGCCGACGACGCCACCGAGAACGACAAGGGCCCCTACTTCAAGGACGCCGACGGCAAGACCGTACGCACCCTCACCGACCTGACCACCGACGCGGACGGCCTGCTCGTACTGCCGAAGCTGTACGCCGACGACACCACCGGCACCTTCCTGCTCCGCGTCACCACCACCGGCGGAGCCACCCTCACCGTCGAACTCACGGTGGCCGCCGCCGCCTCGTAGCACCCCGCCGCCACCGCGCGGCCGTGCGCCTCCAGGGCGCCCCCTCGGCTCACGCCGCGGGGGCGCCCTGATCCGTTGTGTGCGCGACGTGTTCTCATCTCGCCCCGCCGTTGCTACGGTGCCGGACCTGACGATGTATCAGCTCCTGGCCCTCGGGAGGCCCGCATGCGTGCCCTCATCGCCGCCGCGACCGGTCTCGCAGCGGCACTCGCGCTGGTCCTGGCCATCACGGCCATGGGCTCGCCGGCCGGACACACCTCACCGAAGCCGATGCTCACCACCGTCCCCAAGCACCCCTGACGCACGCACCGGGAGGGCCGTCGAGATGCGCCGCAAGGCAAGCCTGATCCTGCTCGCGCTCGCCGTGTTCTTCGCGGCGCTGTCCCCGCTGCTGCGCTGGTACGCCTTCCCGCGCCTGGCCAAGATCCCCGCCAACCAGTACCAGGACATGGTTCTGGAGGCGAAGGACGCGACCCTCCTCGACTACGGCACCATGAAGGCCAAGAAGGTCTCCAAGGTCACCGTCGTACAGACCCTCAAGGGCAACGTCGAGGCCTCCGACCGGATCGAGCGGACCGCGGGCCGTGACGTCGTCGTCTGGGACTCCCTCTCCTACGTCCAGGGCCCCGACGGAAAGATGGTCTCCAAGCTCCCCGAGCGCTACATCTTCGACGCGCACAGCCAGGAACCCGTCCACGCCACCGGAGAGTCCGTCGACGGCGACCCCGTCACCCGCCAGGGCATCGAGTTCAAGTGGCCCTTCCGGACCGAGAAACGGGACTACGAGTACTTCGACGCGCAGACCCGCACCTCGGCGCCCATCCACTACCAGGGCACCCGCACCTTCCGGGGCGTCAAGGTCTACTACTTCGAGCAGACCATCCCCTGGACGAAGGTGAAGTTCCCCAAGATCATGCCCGTCCAGGGCATCACCCCGCAGTCCCTCGCCAAGACCGGCACCACCCGCTGGTACACCACCGTCCGCAGGTTCTGGGTCGAGCCGGTCACCGGAGCACCCGTCTACGGCGAGGAGATCCACAAGGAGGAACTCCGCGGCGGCACGCTCCTGGGCGGCCGGGACAAGGTGACCGCCTTCTCCGGGGACGTGAAGATGCGCGAGGACTACATCGAACACACCGTCGACCTGGTCAAGTCGAACCGCACCCTCGTCCTGATGATGACGTCCTACCTCCCCTGGGGCTTCCTGCTCCTGGGCGCGGCCCTGCTGGCCCTCTCGCTGTACCTGGAGGCCCGCGGCCGCAGGCCCGGCGAGCCGGCACCCGCCCCGGCGGCCGACCCCGAGCCCGTCAACGCCTGAGCCGCGCGTTCGTGTACCGCGTCGGCTCGGCGGTCGCCGGGTCCTCGGGCCACGGATGCTTCGGGTATCGGCCCCGCAGCTCGGCCCGCACGCCCTTGTAGCCGTCCTTCCAGAAGGACGCCAGATCGGCGGTCACCGCGGCCGGCCGGCCCGCGGGGGACAGGAGATGCACGAGGACCGGCACACCGGCGACGGCGGGCGACGCGTGCAGCCCGAACATCTCCTGCAGCTTCACGGCGAGCACCGGCTGCGCGGGGTCGGCGTAGTCGACGCGGATCCTCGACCCGCTCGGCACCTCGATCCGCTCGGGCGCCAGCTCGTCGAGCCGGGCCGCCTCCCCCGTAGCCCAGGGCAGCAGCCGGTTCAGCGCCTGCCCGGCCTCGATCCGCGCCAGGTCCGCCCGCCGCCGGGCACGGCTCAACTCCGGTTCCAGCCACTCCGCCACGCGCGCGTGCAGCGCTTCGTCGGAGACGTCGGGCCACGGGTCACCGAGCCGCCGGCGCAGGAACGCGAGCCGCTGCCGCAGCACCTCGGCGTCCGGCGACCACCGCAGCAGACCGAAACCCTCCTCCCGCAGCCCCTCCAGCAGCGCGTCCCGTACGAGCCCGGGCTCCGCGTTCCGCAACGGCCGCACGGCCAGCTCCACCGCCCCCAGCCGTTCCACCCGCCGCGCGACCACATCGCCGTCGGCCCAGTGGACCTCGTCCCCCTCGGAGTACAGACCGGCGGCGGCCCGCCGTGCCGTCCGCTCGTCGATCACCGCCGCGAGCCGCACGCGCGCGTGCCCCCTGCCGACGGGACGATCGGCGACGGCGACCGCGAGCCAGGGAGCACCGCGCAGCACGGATCCCTCACCGGCCTCGGCGCGGGTCCCGTTGACCATCAAGTGGGAGTCGCCCTGCACGCGCGCGACCCGCTCGGGGAACGCCAGCGCGGCGACGAGCCCGACGACCCGGTCGTCCCCGGGCTCCACCCGCGCCCCGCCGTCCGCACGGCTGCCGTCACGTTCGCCTCCGGCGCGCCCCGGTCCCTCGGTGTGCGCCTCCGGAGCGGAAGGGGAGCCGGGCGCGGATCCGGCTCCGGCCGCCGCGGACCGCAGCCGGCGGGACTCGGTGCGCCAGCGGGCCGCGTACGCGTCGCCCCCGCGCCGGGCGCTGCGCCAGGCGGCGGCCAGGTCGTCGCCGTACTCGCGCGGGGGCTCCTCGCTCAGCAGCGCGACCACGTCGGCCGCCCGCGCCACGCCCACCACCGGGGTCGCGTCCAGCAGCGCCCGCGCGAGCCGCGGGTGCAGGCCCAGCCGGGACATGCGCACACCGCGTTCCGTGGCCCGCCCCGTGGCGTCGACCGCGCCCACGGCCGACAGGACGGCCCGCGCCGCCGCCATCGCCCCGCCCGGCGGCGGATCGAGCAGGGCCAGCCCCGTCGCCTCGGGATCGCCCCAGCAGGCCGCCTGGAGGGCGAACGCCGTCAGGTCGGCCACCTTGATCTCGGGAGCCGGGAACCGCGTCAGACGGCCGTCCTCGGCCTCCGCCCAGCAGCGGTACACCGCGCCCGGCGCCTCACGCCCGGCCCGCCCCGCCCGCTGCCGTCCGGCCGCCTGCGAGGCCCGTACGGTCGCCAGGGCGCTCAGCCCGCGCGCGTGGTCCACCCGCGGCTCCCGCGCCAGCCCCGAGTCCACGACCACCCGCACCCCCGGAACCGTCAGCGACGATTCGGCCACCGAGGTCGCGAGGACCACCCGGCGCCGCACGCCGGGCGCGAGCACCGCGTCCTGCACGGCCGCCGGAGCCCGCCCGTGCACCTGGAGCACATCGACGTCCCCGAGACCGCCCAGCTGCCCGGCGACCCGCGCGATCTCCCCGACCCCGGGAAGGAAACACAGGACATCACCCGAGCGCTCGGCCAGCGCCCGCCGCACCGTGGACGCCACATGCGTCAGCAGCGCCGGGTCCACCCGCATCCCGTGCGGCGGCCGTACGGGGCGCGCGGGCGGCGCCCACACCGTCTCGACCGGATACGAGACACCCTCCGCCTCGACGACCGGCGCGTCGCCCAGCAGCCGCGCCCAGCCCCCGGCGTCCGTCGTCGCGGACGCGGCGAGCAGCCGCAGCTCGGGACGGAGCGCGGCCCGCACGTCCAGCAGGAACGCGGCCACCGTGTCGGCGTCCAGATGCCGCTCGTGGCACTCGTCGAGCACGACCACGTCGACGCCCGCCAGTTCCTGGTCCCGCTGCAACCGCTGGAGCAGGACCCCGGTCGTGACGACCTCCACGCGCGTGCGTGGACCGACCACCCGCTCCCCGCGCACCGTGAAGCCGACGCTCCCGCCGACCTGCTCGCCCAGCAGCCACGCCATCCGCCGTGCGGCGGCCCGCGCCGCGATCCGCCGCGGCTCGGCCACCACCACCCGGCGCGCCGGGCGCCCGTCGTCCAGAAGACCCGCCAGGGCCAGCGGCACCAGCGTCGTCTTGCCGGTGCCGGGCGGCGCCACCAGCACCGCGCTGCCGTGCCCCTCCAGGGCGGCGTCCACAGCGGGCAGGGCACCGCGTACGGGCAGTACGTCCAGGGCTTCGTAACGGATCACGCCCCCAGTCTCGTACGCGCGCCGAACCGGCCGCGTACGAAGTCCGGGACAGCCTCCACGCGCGCGTGGCCGGACGGCGGCACAAAGAAGGAAGTAAGAAGGGGCAGCCGAATCGGCTCCCCCTTCTTGCTTACCCACTGTTCTTGCGGATCCCGTACGTCAGTCCCGTTCGCAGACGAAGATCGCCGTGCCCGGAATGAGGTTCCCGCGCAGCGGGGACCAGCCGCCCCACTCCTGGGTGTTCCAGGCGGGCCACTCGGGCTCGACGACGTCGACCAGGCGGAAACCGCCGGCCACCACGTCACGCACCCGGTCGCCGACCGTCCTGTGGTGCTCGACGTAGACCGCGCTGCCCTCGTCGTCCTGCTCCACGTACGGAGTGCGGTCGAAGTAGGACGCGGACACCGTCAGGCCCTCGGGGCCGGGCTCGTCCGGGAACGCCCAGCGGACCGGGTGCGTCACGGAGAAGACGAAACGGCCGCCGGGGCGCAGCACCCGGTGGACCTCCCGCAGCACCAGCACCGGGTCGGCCACGAAGGGCAGCGCGCCGTACGCCGAGCACGCGAGGTCGAAGGAGCCGTCCGCGAACGGCAGCGCGCTCGCGTCCGCCTCCACCAGGGGCACGGCGCCCCCGATGCGCAGCGCGTGCTGGAGCTGGCGGTGGGAGAGGTCCAGGGCCACCGGACGCGCGCCCTGCGCGGCCAGCCAGCGCGAGCACTGTGCCGCGCCGGCGCCGATCTCCAGGATGTCCTTGCCCTTGAGGTCCTCCGGAGGACCGAGCAGCTCGGCCTCCACCTCGTCGAGGCCCTCGGGACACCACACGAATCGGTCGTCGCCGAGGAACGTGCCGTGTTCGATCTGGTACTCGTCCGCGTTCCGGTCCCACCAGCCCCGATTCGCCCGGGAACTCTCGATGAGATCCGCGTCGCGTCGGGTGGCTTCCGGTTCGATGGGTTCGGGCTCTTGGATGATCGGCTCCCTCGTCGTACTCTTCCGTCCAACCCGTCTCGGGCGTGTCACGAAAGAGGCGTCCTACTGCCCGCGTGGCCTTGTGAGACAGGTCTTGTGCCGGGATTGCGGCGATCCGCCCCGGGTGTGCGCCTTCGCGCATTGACCCTGCCCGGCTGCCCCCGTATGCTACAAGTTGCGCTGCGGGCCTGCGCTCCTCAGACATAGCAGGCTGTGCTCGCATCTGTATGTATGTCCCCTCGGTTTTCGAGGCGCCTCCGGCTTTTGCCGGGTTCGGCGCTTCCTTGGCTGTCCGGCTTGTACAGAGCGAAACGGGCTCACGGCGTAAGCAGTACCTACGACTCACTGTCCGTACCGGAGCCCTTACCCACATGACGAGCAGCACCGAGACCACCGCCACCACCCCGCAGGTTGCGGTCAACGACATCGGTGACGAGGAAGCATTCCTCGCCGCGATCGACGAGACGATCAAGTACTTCAACGACGGCGACATCGTCGACGGCGTCATCGTGAAGGTCGACCGGGACGAGGTCCTGCTCGACATCGGTTACAAGACCGAAGGCGTGATCCCGAGCCGTGAGCTCTCGATCAAGCACGATGTCGACCCGAACGAGGTCGTCAAGGTCGGCGACGAGATCGAGGCCCTGGTTCTCCAGAAGGAGGACAAGGAGGGCCGCCTGATCCTGTCCAAGAAGCGCGCTCAGTACGAGCGTGCCTGGGGCACGATCGAGAAGATCAAGGAAGAAGACGGCATCGTCACCGGTACCGTCATCGAGGTCGTCAAGGGTGGTCTCATCCTTGACATCGGCCTCCGTGGCTTCCTGCCGGCTTCTCTCGTCGAGATGCGCCGTGTCCGCGACCTCCAGCCCTACGTGGGCAAGGAGCTCGAGGCGAAGATCATCGAGCTGGACAAGAACCGCAACAACGTGGTCCTGTCCCGCCGTGCCTGGCTCGAGCAGACCCAGTCCGAGGTGCGCCAGACGTTCCTCACCACCCTTCAGAAGGGTCAGGTCCGCTCCGGCGTCGTCTCCTCGATCGTCAACTTCGGTGCCTTCGTGGACCTGGGTGGCGTCGACGGTCTGGTGCACGTCTCCGAGCTCTCCTGGAAGCACATCGACCACCCCTCCGAGGTTGTCGAGGTCGGCCAGGAAGTCACCGTCGAGGTCCTCGACGTCGACATGGACCGCGAGCGCGTCTCCCTGTCGCTCAAGGCGACGCAGGAAGACCCGTGGCAGCAGTTCGCCCGGACGCACCAGATCGGTCAGGTCGTCCCGGGTAAGGTCACGAAGCTCGTTCCGTTCGGTGCGTTCGTCCGCGTGGACGAGGGCATCGAGGGTCTGGTCCACATCTCCGAGCTGGCCGAGCGCCACGTGGAGATCCCGGAGCAGGTCGTCCAGGTCAACGACGAGATCTTCGTCAAGGTCATCGACATCGACCTCGAGCGCCGCCGCATCAGCCTCTCGCTGAAGCAGGCCAACGAGGCCTTCGGTGCCGACCCGGCGTCGGTCGACTTCGACCCGACCCTGTACGGCATGGCCGCGTCGTACGACGACCAGGGCAACTACATCTACCCCGAGGGCTTCGACCCCGAGACCAACGACTGGCTCGAGGGCTTCGAGTCCCAGCGTGAGGTGTGGGAGACGCAGTACGCCGAGGCGCAGCAGCGCTTCGAGCAGCACCAGGCTCAGGTCATCAAGTCCCGCGAGGCCGACGCGCAGGCCGAGGCCGAGGGTGCCAGCACCTCCAGCGCGGCTCCGGCCGCGTCCGGTGGCGGCGGTTCCTACTCCTCGGAGTCGGACGACAACTCCGGCGCCCTGGCGTCGGACGAGGCGCTTGCCGCCCTCCGCGAGAAGCTCGCCGGCGGCCAGAGCTGAAAGCTCACCGCTAGCAAGTAGCTGAAGGAAGTGGGGGCGCACCGACTCGGTGTGGGGCCCCCCCCTTTTCGGCCCCTTTCCCGACAGGGTCCCCCTCCCTTTCTCCCCTTCCCTCCCCACGCACGCACCCCCTCGAGGGCGCCCGCCTC
>NZ_JBVJCT010000001.1:360681-556150 GCF_055588305.1 Streptomyces sp. NPDC042002
CGCCCCCCCCCCCCCCCCCACACACCACCCCCCCCCCCCCCCCCCCCACCACCCCCCCCCACCCCCCCCCCCCCCCCCCCCCCCCCCCCCCCCACTTCTGTGCAGGCCCTTTTCCGGAAGTGCTCCCCGTCGTGCGTGCCCTTGCCGTACCGACGCGCACGCCTCGTCGGGGGCGCCCGCTGCCCACCGGGCGGGTCTGCTTCGCGGGCGACCGGCTCCGCTACGCCGACGCCTGGCAGCACGGCGTCTTCACCTCCGCACGCAACATCGTCAGCGCGCTCCACGCGCGCGTGCCGTCCTCGTAACACACCTGTGCTGTGCTATGGCGGCCCGCCGACGGTGCCCTCACCGCCCGGAACTCCCGCCGGCCGCTCGTGGAGGCTGAGAAACCGGTACGAGACCGTGGTGCGGAACACGGGACGGGAATGTCCGTGCTCCGTGCCACGTTGTGCAGTACGAACACGAGGAGGAGCGGTCACAGTGCTTGATCCGCAGGGTTTGTACGCATGGGAGCCGAAGGGCCTGGCCGTGGTCGACATGGCACTCGCCCAGGAGTCGGCCGGTCTTGTCATGCTCTACCACTTCGACGGATACATCGACGCGGGTGAGACCGGCGACCAGATCGTCGACCGGGTGCTCGACTCACTGCCCCACCAGGTCGTGGCCCGCTTCGATCACGACCGGCTCGTGGACTACCGCGCACGCCGTCCGCTGCTGACGTTCAAGCGTGACCGCTGGACCGAGTACGAGGAGCCGACCCTCGAGGTACGGCTCGTTCAGGACGCCACCGGCGCGCCCTTCCTGCTGCTGTCGGGGCCCGAGCCGGACACCGAGTGGGAGCGTTTCGCCGCCGCTGTTCAGCAGATCGTGGAACGGCTCGCCATCCGCCTCTGCGTGAACTTCCACGGCATCCCCATGGGCGTTCCGCACACCCGCCCCGTGGGCCTCACCCCGCACGGCAACCGCACCGATCTGGTGCCCGGCCACCGCAGCCCCTTCGACGAGGCGCAGGTCCCCGGAAGCGCCGAGTCGCTCGTCGAGTACCGCCTCATGGAGGCCGGCCACGACGTCCTCGGCGTCGCCGCGCACGTGCCCCACTACATCGCGCGCTCCCCGTACCCGGACGCGGCGCTGACCGTCCTGGAGTCCATCACGGCCGCGACCGGCCTGGTCCTTCCCGGCATAGCGCACGCCCTGCGGACCGAGGCGCACCGCACCCAGACCGAGATCGACCGGCAGATCCAGGAAGGCGACGAGGAACTCGTCGCACTCGTCCAGGGACTTGAGCACCAGTACGACGCGTCCGCGGGCGCCGAGACCCGCGGCAACATGCTCGCGGAACCGGTCGACATCCCCTCGGCGGACGAGATCGGCCAGGAGTTCGAGCGATTCCTCGCGGAGCGCGAAGGCGACGGCTGACGCCTCCTCCCGGGCTCCCGGGCGGAGGGACTGTCAGTGGCAGGCCCTAAGCTGCGAGGCATGCTGAAGGTGGGCCTGACCGGTGGTATCGGCGCCGGCAAGAGCGAAGTGTCACGGCTCCTCGTCGAGCACGGCGCGGTGCTGATCGACGCGGACCGGATCGCGCGGGAGGTCGTCGCGCCCGGAACTCCCGGGCTGGCGGCGGTCGTCGAGGCCTTCGGCGAGGACGTCCTCACTCCGGACGGCAGCCTGGACCGGCCTAAGCTCGGCTCGATCGTCTTCGCCGATCCGCAGAAGCTCGCCGTCCTGAACTCGATCGTGCACCCGCTGGTCGGCACCCGCTCGCGCGCGCTGGAGGACGAAGCCCCGGAGGACGCCGTCGTCGTCCACGACGTGCCCCTGCTCGCGGAGAACGGCCTGGCGACGCTGTACGACCTCGTGATCGTCGTCGACGCCCGCCCCGAGACCCAGCTCGACCGCCTCGTGCGCCTGCGCGGCATGACCGAGGAGGACGCCCGCGCCCGCATGGCCGCACAGGCCCCGCGCGACAAGCGCCTGGTGATCGCGGACATCGTCATCGACAACGACGTACCGCTGGAGCAACTGGAGCGGCGCGTACGGGACGTATGGGCCGATCTCGTGCGCAGAGCCCGGCAGCCCCAGGAATAGCGCCCCTCAGGAGGGGCGTTGAATCCTTGCAGCGAGGGAAGGACTCTGCCGTGCCCGAGACCAGCGGATCGACCGGACGTACTCCGGAGACGCACGTCATCGACTTCCGCGCCGCCGAGCAACTGCTCGCGGCGCGCGACCCGCGCGGCGCGGTGAAGCTGCTCGACCCTGTCGTCGCCGCTCACCCGGAGAACACCGCGGCCCGGCTCCTGCGCGCGCGTGCCTTCTTCGCCGCCGCGCAACTGCGCCCCGCCGAGCTCGAGTTCACGATCGTCCTGGAGCGCGAGCCGGACAACGCGTTCGCCCATTTCGCGCTCGCCAGGACCTACGAGCGCCAGCGACGCCCCGAGCAGGCGAAGCGGCACTTCAGACTGGCGGCCGCACTCGACCCGAAGCCGCAGTACCTGGAAGCGGCCCGGTTCGACTCGTAGCGGGTCGGCGCGAGGCACCCGTAGCGCGAGCCGGCGGTGCGGTCGTGCGCGGCCCGCTCCGCGGGCGCGCTACACCTGGCCGCCGGCACCCGGCGGGCGTCGACGGCTCCCTACGCACCCGTCGCAAGACGGGGGGAGCGCCCGGCCACTTCAGGGGTGCGACGGCCTCGACGGACGGCGGCGCTCCGGCGGCCGGCGCGCGGGCCGGTCGTCCACGGGCTCGTACGGCGGGACGTCACGGCCAGGCTGATAGTGCGGGCCCTGCCTGATGTGCCGCAAGATCATGGCCATGTCGACGGTGACGATCACCCACAGCAGACCGCACGCGGCCGCCCATCCCGGCCGCCCCACCAGGGTGAACGCGACCGTCCCGAAGATGGCCCAGATCAGGCCCCAGACGCTCAGCCACAGGCGCATCCGCAGAGCACTGCGCGCTGTCATCGGTTCACTGCCCGTACGCATCAGGATCACTACTCCTACGAGGAAACGTACTCTTCGTGGTGCACGTTCACCAAAGGAGAGCGGTCCGGACGACGGCCGCCGGGGGAGGCAACGGTGCTGCTGAAGGAGCTGCGGGCGGACGCGAGGCTCGCCGAGTGGCTGCGAGACCTGGAGAGCGAGAGCTCTGCCCTGCGGGAAGCGTCACTCCCGGACGCAGACGCGCTGCCCGACATCCTGCTCGACCTGTCCGTGCCCCATGAGCACATCAACGAACTCGTCGCGCTGCGCGACCGGTTGGCCGCCGACCCGGAGGCCATGACCCTCCTCGCACGCTGCGTCACCCGCTTCGTCCGGGACATGGGAGAGATAGGCAAGGGCTGGGAACCGCCCGCGTTCCCCGCGACGACGGGACCTCTCGGGCGCTGTTTCCATCTGTACGTCTTCATAGCGGCGCTTCCGTACGTCCGTGCCCACCACCTTGAGCGCGGTGTCCCGGACGACGTCTCCCGGCGCACGCTCGCCGACCTCGGCCGCCATGTGTCCGTGCACCACAGAAGGGCGGGCGGCCCCGGACTGCTGTTCCCCTGGTGGATCGCCCTGCACTTCCACGGCGAGCTGTTCCAGCTCGGCCGGCTCCAGTTCCAGCGGGCGCCGCTGGGGCGCCGCACGGCCGCTGCCGTCGCGGCGGCGGGCCTGGACCTGGACCCCGGCGACCCCTGCCTGAGCCTGCACATCACCGATTTCCGCGGCCCTCTCTCCCCGGCCGCCTGCGACCGTTCTCTCGCCCTGGCCCGTGAGTTCTTCGCCCGCCACTACCCCGACGAGCGCCACGAGATCGCCGTCTGCAACTCCTGGCTGCTCGACCCGCAGCTCAAGCGGTATCTGCCGGCCGACTCCAACATCATTCGCTTCCAGGACCGCTTCCACCTCACATGCGAGGAGCCGACCCCGGACGACACGGTGCCCATCGGTTTCGTCTTCGGCGATCCCGAGCTTCCGCTCGGCGAACTCCCGCGGCGCAACAGCGTCGAGCGCGCGGTGGTGGACCACCTGCGCGGGGGCGGGCATTGGTACGGGGGGCGGGGCTGGTTCGTGTTGTAGTCCTGTCCTTCCGTAGACCCGGACCGGGTTCGGCAGACCGGTCTCGGGTCCGGATCGGACTGGTGTCCCTCGAACATGTCACCCGAACGAGTGGCGGAGAGAGGGAACAGGCCCGCGGAAGCCGTCCGTTGGACGGGTATGAGGATCGAGAAGCGTCAGGGATACGAGGGCACAGGGCCCGGTGCCATCACACCGGACGGGTGCGCGGTCGAGCTCTACACCCGCCTGCCCGTCGGAACCGAACCGGACATCATCACCGCCGCTGTGCCCGCCGCCGCGCACATCCTGGAACTGGGCAGCGGGGTCGGGCGGATGACCCACCCGCTCCTGGAGCTCGGGTTCGCGGTCACGGCGGTGGACGAGTCCGCCGAAATGCTGGAGCACGTCCATGGGGCGCGCAGGATACGCAGTGCCATCGAGGACCTCGACCTCGGCGAGACGTTCGACGTCGTGCTGCTGGCGTCGTTTCTCGTACACGCCGGCGATGTCCGGGTGCGGCGGGCGCTCCTGGACACCTGCGTCCGCCATGTCGCGGACGACGGCTGCGTGTTGATCCAGCGCGAGGGCGAGGACTGGCACACCGACGTGCCCCGCGAGCGCACCGACCCGTCCGGATTCGTCATACGCATCCTGTCCGCCGAGCCCGTCGGGGACGGGGTCAACTCGGTGCACGCGGAGTACACGTTTCCGGACGCCACGTGGACCCAGACGTTTCTGTCCCGCCCTCTGACGAAGAACGATTTCGAGGAGGCCCTGGCGGAGGCGGGACTCAAGGTGGACCGGTACCTGACGGACGACGGGGTGTGGGTGAGGGCCGTGAAGGGATGAGCGGGAGGATCAGCGCCGGGGGAGCGGATCAGCATCGGAGGTGCGGGACTGCGCCGGGGGCGGGGCGGTACGGCGCACGACCGGGGCATGCCCAGGCGCGCCTGGGCACATCCGGGGTATGCCCGTCCCCGCCGGTGCCTGGGCACGCTTGGGGACGAGGACGAGAGTGAGAACGGGGCGGGGCTGGGGGAGGGGGCAGGGGGCACCGAGAGGAACAAACCCCCCTCTGCGCCGATGAGTTCCCGGCAGTTCCCAGGTCTGTCTCCGTGAAAGCAGCAGCCCCGCTTCCCGCAGGAGACCACCGTGTCCGAGACCACCCTCCCCCTCGCCACCACCACTCAGGCCGCCGTAACCCCCCGTTCCCGCGTCGCGCGCGTTTCCCTGACCGCCCTGCAGATCGTGCTGGGCCTCTTCTACACGTTCGCGAGCGCTCTTCCCAAGCTGATCGCCCACCCCTCGGCGACGGAGTCCTTCGACAAGCTGGGCTGGGGGCACACGGGCATGTACATCATCGGCGCGCTCGAACTCGCCGGAGGCCTCGCCCTGCTGATCCCGCTGCTGGACTCGGTGGCCGCGTCGGCGCTCAGCGCACTGATGGTCGGCGCGTTCATCGTCAACGTCACCGTCATCCACGGCCCGTACGTGGTGACCCCGTTGATCCTGCTGCTGCCGCTCGCCCTGATCGCCTGGGCCAGGCGCGGTCACACAACCGAACTGCTCCGCCTGGTACGCCGGCGGGTGGGACGCCGAGTGTGACGACAGAGCGAAGACGAAGGGCTCTCCCGGGTTCGGGGGAGCCGTCGACGCCGTACGACGGCACGTCGCCTTTCCGGGCGTTCAGGAGGTCGAGGGGCCGGAGGAACCCGGCGAACCCGGCGAGCGGGGGCCGGCCCACGGGGGACCGGTCCAGCGGGGACCGGCCGAGCGGCGGGAAGAGCCCGAGGACCCGGTCGATCCGGTCGTGCCGGTGGAGGGGCCGGAGGACGACCTGATGGGGCCGGACGAGCCCGCCTGCATCCCTCGCAGGCGTTCCGTCTCGCGGCGGTCCCGCTTGGTCGGGCGCCCCGTGCCCCGGTCCCGGATGCCCGCCGGAGCCACGGCCTCGCGCGGCGGAGGCGGCGGGCTGTTGTCGACGTAGCACTCGACGGCGACGGGCGCACCGACCCGCTTGCGGATCACGCGCTTCACGACGACGACCCGTTCCCGGCCCTCGTGCCGTAGGCGTACCTCGTCGCCCACGCGTACCGAGTACGCGGGCTTGACGCGCTCGCCGTTGACCCGGACATGGCCACCCTTGCAGGCCGTGGCACCCATCGAGCGTGTCTTGACGAGACGGACGGACCAGATCCAGGCGTCGACCCGCACGCTCTCGCCGCCGGCAGGTCCGGCAGCGGCCCCGGACGACGCCCCGGAAGTAGCCGTGGCGGCCTCCGCGTCGTCCGAGCCGCGCGCGCCGCCCGCACCCGCGTCCTTCATCTCCCCGTCAGCACCCTGAGAAGCCATGCCTCGACTCTAGTGCCCGTGGTCCGGTGCACCACATGCCTTTTCCGTCGCACGGACCACCCCGGATGCGGCCTCCCCCGAGTGCGCCGAGGCTGTCGGGTGAAGCCGTCCGGGGAACAGCAGAGGGGACCGAGGTACCGAGGTGGAGACTGCAGCGAAGGTCGACGCGTCGATGGACGGCCTCCGCGCCGACCTGGGGCGGCTTGCTGGAATCCCCTCCGTCGCGTTCCCCGGTTTCCCGGCCGAACCGGTGCGGGAGGCCCACGATCTCCTCGTAGGGGTGCTGCGGGACGCCGGAGTGGAACGAGTCGAGCGTATCGACCTCCCCGGCACCGCCCCTGTGATCATCGGGGAGACCCCGCCACCGAGCCCGGACGCGCCGACCGTCCTCCGCCACGTCCGATGAGCGCTCCGACCGGCACCGAGGCGCCTGACACCGAAGAGCCGCCGCACGGGCGCACGTTCACGTTTCCCAGTGCGCTGACCGTCCTCGCGATCGTCACGATCGCCGTGTGGGCGCTGGCGTTCCTGATCCCGGCAGGGCAGTACGACCGCACGCCCGAGGGAAGGCCGATCCAGGGCACCTACCACCGCGTCGACTCCGGCCAGAGCTTCGTCGACCGCCTCAACGACCTCTTCCTCTCGCCCGTCAACGGCCTCTACGGAATCCTGGACGAGAAGACCGCGCGGGTCGGCCCGGAATTCGCCGGTGAGCTGTACGGCAGCGCGGGCGTGTTCCTCTTCGTGCTCGCCATCGGAGCGTTCATCACGGTGGTGTTCGCGACGGGCGCGCTCGACCGGGGCATCGGCCTCCTCGCCCATCGGCTGCGGGCGCGCGGGGCGCTGCTCATCGCGGGCATCATGCTGGTCTTCTCGGTGCTCGGAACCGTGGAGGGCTTCGCCGAGGAGACACTGGGGTTCTACGGGCTGATCGTGCCGTTGATGCTGGCGCTCGGCTACGACCGGATGGTGGCCGTCGGCACGATCATTCTCGGCGCCGGCATCGGGGTGCTCTGCTCGACGGTGAACCCGTTCGCGACGGGCGTGGCCTCGTCCGCCGCGGGCATCTCGCTCGGTGACGGGATCGCGCTGCGGTTCGTGATGTGGGTCGTGCTGACGGCGGTCACGATCGCGTACGTCACCCGGTACGCGCGCCGGGTGCAGAAGAACCCGGAACGATCGATCACCGGCTTCCTGCCGGGGGACCGCGAGCACGCCCAGGACGCGGCCGGTGAGGTTCCCGAGCTGACCGGTCTGCACAAGGCGGTCCTCGTCACCACGACCCTGGTCTTCGGCTTCATGATCTTCTCGGTCGTGCCGTGGTCCAGCGCGCTCACGGGCGAGGCGGACGCGCGACCGTACGGGTTCGAACTCGGCTGGTCCTTCCCCGAGCTGGCGGCGCTGTTCCTGTGCGCGGCGGTGCTGGTCGGGGTGGTGGCGCGGATGGGCGAGCAGAAGCTGAGCGCGACGATCATCCAGGGCGCCGCGGATTTCATGTCACCCGCGCTGGTGATCGTGCTGGCCCGCGGAGTCACCGTGATCATGAACAACTCGAAGATCACCGACACGGTTCTGCACTCCATCGAGGGCATCGTGGAGGGCACCTCCTCCAGCCTCTTCGCGATCATCGTCTTCATCGTGAACCTGCCACTGGCCTTCCTCATCCCCTCCACCTCGGGCCACGCGACCCTCGCGATGCCGATCCTCGCCCCGCTCGCCGACTTCGCGGGCGTCTCCCGTGCCGTGGTCGTCACCGCCTGGCAGTCCGCCAGCGGCTGGATGAACCTCTGGGTCCCCACCACAGCCGTCACCATCGGCGGAGTCGCCCTCGCCAAGGTCGGCTACGACAAGTACCTGCGCTTCATCTGGCCGCTCCTCGCCATCCTCTTCCTGCTGATCTGCGGGTTCCTGGCGGCCGGGGCGGAGATGACTTAGCCTCCGGCGGGCGGCGGGGAACCGGCGCGGGCGCGGGCGGACTGGCCGTACGGTGGTGGCGTGCGCAGCAGCGGCCCGAATGAAGTGGGACCGGCGGCCTCCGCGGGTCCGGAAGTCTCTGCCGGTCGGGAAGTCTCTACAGGCCCGGCAGCCTCCGCCAGTCAGGTGGAAGGTCCGGCCGGCACTGCTGGTCCCAATGGCTCCGCCAGCCCCGCTGGCCCCGCCGATCTCGCCCGGCTGGACGCGCGGATCGCCGACTGCCGGGCCTGTCCGCGGCTTGTCGCGTGGCGCGAAGAGGTGGCCGCCACCAAGCGCGCCGCCTTCGCCGATCAGAGGTACTGGGGGCGTCCGGTGCCCGGGTTCGGGCCGGCCGACGCCTCCCTTCTCATTGTCGGGCTGGCGCCCGCCGCGCATGGCGGCAACCGGACCGGGCGGATGTTCACGGGGGACCGGTCGGGCGACGTGCTGTACGCGGCGCTGCACGACGTCGGCCTCGCCTCGCAGGGGACCTCGGTGAGCGCGGACGACGGACTGGAACTGTACGGCGTACGTGTCACCTCTCCCGTGCGCTGCGCGCCGCCCGCCAACAAGCCGACGCCCGGAGAACGGGACACCTGCCGACCGTGGCTCGTCGAGGAGTTGGGCCTGTTGCGGCCCACGCTGCGGGCGGTGGTCGTCCTCGGAGCCTTCGGCTGGCAGGCTGCCCTGCCGGCCTTCGCCGAGGCGGGGTGGACGGTGCCTCGGCCGCGCCCGGCGTTCACACACGGGGCCCGGCTGACGCTCGTACGGCGCCCGGAGCCGCAGAGCACCGATACCGATACCGACGCCGTTTCCGTTTCCGATCCCGTGTCTGCGTCCGAGACCGAGCCCACTTCAGCCTCCGCCTCCGCTTCGGTCGAACTCTTCGGGTGCTTCCACGTCAGCCAGCGGAACACCTTCACCGGGCGGCTCACACCCGCGATGCTGCGCCAAGTCCTCAGCGCGGCAGCGGAGTCGGCAGGGCTGACTCCGCTGCCGGGTTAGCCGCACGCGATGAGCCTGAATCCGGAGATCAACCGAGCACGGGCGTGCACGCGGACGTCAGGCGCAGTCGGGCTCGATCTCGGCCGCCGGTTCGGGCTCGGGGACGACGGCGGTCGCCGTGATTTCAACGAGTTGTCCGGTGTACCCGAGGCAGGCCACCCCGAGCAGGGTCGAGGAGTGCGGGCCGATGCTCAGCCCGGAGGCCTCGACGACATCCCAGACCGCGGACAGCACCGCGGGCTCACCGCTGACGACGTACACATCGGTCGACACGACATGGGCCATGTCGCTTCCCACAGACCGCAGTTGCTCGTCGAGGTTGGCCAGCACCTGCGCGGCCTGCCGTACGGGATCGCCCGCGCCGACCAGTTTCCCGTCGGCGTCGAGCGGCACGGACCCGGCGAGGAACGCCAGCTTCGTCCCTGCCTCGACGACGGACGCGTGCGCGTAGACGGGCGGCGCGAAGAGGCTGGGAACGGTGATGCGCTGGACCATGGGGGCTCCCTGTGGGTGGGGCTGCGGGTAGGGCTGCTTGAGGTGACGGACAACCTGCCGATGATGCGGGTCCGACGACAGCGCCCGCATCCGAATTACCACCTATGCCGCGCAGGGCGTGCCTGACGGACGAGAAGGTGGACGAGAAGGTACTTCTGCCCGCAGTCGGAGTCCGAACCGTTTCCTCTGCCGGTCCGCGGGGGCTGCCGGGCCCGCCGGGTCGGGGGTGCCGGCCCCGTCCGGTGCGAATAATCCTTCGAGTCATCCCGGCCGACGCTGCTACGGTCACCGACGTGGCGAAACTCAATCAGATCATCGCAGTGGAGAAGGGCATCAAGTCCAAGTCCCATCAGGACCTGACGGCTGCTCATCATGGCCTGCAGAAACCGGCGTTGCTCGCCGGTATCTCGCGGACGTATCAGCCGAAGGACGAGGAGGGCGAGCAACTGCCGCCCGAGTCGACCCGGGTTCAGGTGCAGGCCGAGGACGTGCTGCGGGACACCGCGGCGACCCTGACGCGGCTGTTCGACGTGACCGCCACCAAGGACTGGGCCAACTGCGCGGCCAGGGCCGACGTGAAGGTCGACGGGCGGGTGCTCGTCGCCGAGGTGCCCGTGTCCTATCTGCTCTTCCTCGAGAAGCAGCTCACCGATCTCAACACCTTCGTAAGGAAGTTGCCCGTCCTCGACGCCTCCGAGTCCTGGGTGCGGGATCCGTCCACCGACGCCTGGAAGACCGAGCCGGTGCGGACCCTTCGTACGAAGAAGGTCCCCCGGAACCACGTCAAGGCCGAGGCCACCGAGAAGCACCCGGCCCAGGTCGAGGTGTACTACGAGGACATCCCCGTCGGCTACTGGACCACCGTCAAGTTCTCCGGCGCCCTGCCCGCGCGGCGGGTGAACGAACTCCTCGACCGCGTCGAGAAGTTGCAGCAGGCGGTCAAGTTCGCCCGCGAGGAGGCCAACGGCGTGGATGTCGTCGACCAGCGCGTCGGGGACGCTGTTTTCGGCTACCTGTTCGCACAGGGGTAGCCTCTGAACTCCCCGGCCACAACGCATCACGGCCGGGGTGCGCGAGGAGCGCAAGCTGAACCTGAAGCTTGTCGTGAATGCGCGGTTCCAGTGGAGGTTCGAGTCCTCCCCGCGGCACCAGACGGCACTCCGGCCAACGGAGTGTCCACGCGCCGCGGTAGCCCAACTCGGCAGAGGCAGACCGTGATCAATCTCAGACTATTGCTCCAGACTCAGTATTCGCCGCCGATCGCCGGATCGACCGGGCCCAGGCCCCAGTACGCCGAAATGCTGGTTCAAGTCCAGCCCGCGCAGCTCGATGCGTGGTGGTCCAAAGGCAGGACGCGGCGACATAACGACTGACCTGGGTCCTCAAGCGTGCCGGCGTGCGACATGGCGGCATCTCAGGGTCCGGGGGCCGGCTACGCCCTCGGACCCGCTCCTCCTCGGACCCGCACCTCCTTCCGAAGTGTCACGTCCGTCTCCCGAAGTGTCACGTCCCCCTCCCGTGAAGTGTCACGTCGCGGAAATCCCCGCGTTCGTTTTCCGCGGTCAACGCGCACTACCCTGGTAACGACACGAGCCCGGCCGACGTCGCCCGAAGGCACCCCGCCCTCGCCCGACAGGAGCCCCGTGCGCCTCACCCGCCTCGCCGTACCACCCTGGCTCGCCCATGCCCTGCGCGCGCAGCGCGGACCGGTTCCCTGGAACGCGGTCCTGCGGGGTGCGCTCGCCGCCGGACCGCTGCTGCTCGTGGCCGTACTGAGTGGCCGTACCTCACTCGGAGTGATCGCCGCCCTCGGCGCCATGCTGACGGGGATCAACGACCGGCCGGGCAGCCGGCGGGTCGCCGTCGAGCGGCTCGGGGTGCCCGCCCTCGCCGGGGCCGCCGGTCTGCTCATCGGGTCGTACGCCGGACAGCACACCGGCGCGGTGACGCTCACCTTCCTCCTCACCGGGCTCGGACTGCTCGCCGGAGCCGTCAGCGCGGTCGGACCCGTGGCCTCCGGGGCCGGCACCCAACTGCTGGTCGCCTCGGCGATCGGTGCCGGGATGCCGTTGCCCGAACCGGGGTGGATGCGTGCGCTCCTCTTCATCGGCGGGGCCGGCTGGCTGCTCGCGCTGCGGCTCGCACTGCCGACGACCGCGGTGAAGACCGGGGACTACCGCTTCGACGGGGAGCGGGACGCCGTCGGCGGTGTCTACGACGCCATCGCCCACCTGCTGCTCGCCGCGGGCGGAGTCGACGCGACCCGGCGGCGCGTCGCGCTGACCGCGGCCCTCGACCACGCGCAGGACGCGCTCGACGGGCCACGGCTGCGGCGATACGCCAGTTCTACGGCCGAGCGGCGACTGCACGCGCAGTACGCCGCCGCCCTGCCGCTCGCCGAGGCCGCGACCGCGCTCGCCTGGGCGGGCGAGGCCGTGCCCGCACGGGCCGCGGAGGGCCCCCGGCGGCTCGCCGTCGCCGTCCGCACCGGCGCCCCCACCGGTCCGCTCCCGGCGCCCGCCGTCCCCGGCGCCCGGTCCGGCCCGCTCGGGAGCGGCACACCCGTCGTACCCGCGCTGCGCGCCCTCCACGACGCCCTGCTGTACGCCGCCGAATCGTTCGACCGGGGCTCCGGGAACGCCCTGCACCCCCGGCGGCGTACCGCTGTCTCACTCGTACGCACCGCTCTCGGTTCCGCGGGGCGCGAGTACGGCATCCGGGTCGCCCTCTGCTTCGGCGCGAGCGTCGCGGTGGCACAGGCCCTGCACCACGCCCGCTGGTACGGCAACCACCCGCACTGGTACTGGCTCCCCGCGACCGCCGTCTTCCTCGTCAAGCCCGATCTCGGACCGCTCGCCTCACGCGTGCTGTGCCGGGCGGCGGGAACCGTCCTCGGCGCGGTCGCCTTCGCGGGGCTCGCGCTCCTGCTGCCGCGGCCGGAGGGATTCGTCGCCCTGGTCGCGGTCAGCGGCGCCCTCATCCCCGTCGCCACCCGGCACTTCGCCGCGCAGACCGCCGTCGTCACCGTCCTGGTCCTCGCCCTCGTGATGGTCGGCGGCGAGCCGCAGGCCTCCTGGAACCGGATCGTGGAGACGCTGCTGGCCTGCGCGATCGTGCTGCTGGTCGGGCATCTGCCGACGCTCGGACAGCGCGGCGGAACCGTACGGGCCAGGCTCAGCCGGGCCACCGAGGCAGCGGACGTCTATCTCGCCCATGTACTGAGCGACGGCACGGCCCGCGACCGTACGGGCCGCTGGGTCCTGCGCCGGGAGGCCTATCGCGCGCTCGCCGAGGCCCGTGCCGCGATCGACCTCGCCGCCGCCGAACTCCCCGCCCTGGCACGGCATTCCGAGGGCACGGACGAGGTCGCGGCCACCCTGGAACGGCTCGTCGACACGACCACGGCGTGCGCCGTGCAGCTCGACGACACCGGTCGGCTCACGCCTCGGCACACCGACCGGATCGCCGAACTGCTCCGCGAACTGGCCGAGCGACGCGAGCGGGCGGGGCTGCCGGCGGCGCCCGTGCGGCCCGTCGTGGTCTGACGTTCACGGGGGCCTACTCGCACGGTCGTTCGGAACGCGGAGCGCACGGGCTCGTTCGGCACGCGCCGAATGCTCCCGGTCACCGAAGAATCTTGGCGCTGTTCCGATGAGTTCCGTTTCTCCCGGGCGTCCACCACAGAGTAGGCACCGTTCCGTAGGAGGAGCACATGACGCTTCCGCAGATCGTCTCGCGTGAGGAGTGGCAGGCCGCGCGCGAGGAACTGCTGGTCAAGGAGAAGGCCGCCACCCGCGCGCGTGACGCTCTCAACGCGGCGCGGCGCGGACTGCCGATGGTCGAGACCGACAAGGAGTACGTCTTCGAGAGCGGTGACGGGAAGGCGACGCTGCCGGACCTCTTCCGGGGCCGGGACCAACTCGTCGTCTACCACTTCATGTTCGCTCCCGAGTGGGACGCGGGCTGCCGCAGCTGCTCGGCGTTCCTCGACCAGATCGGGCACCTCGCCCACCTGCGGGCCCGTGGAACCGAGTTCGCCGCGGTGTCCCGGGCGCCGTACACGAAGATCCTGCCCTTCAAGGCCCGGATGGGCTGGACGGTGCCCTGGTACTCGTCGTACGACAGCGAATTCAACTACGACTTCCAGGTGTCGTTCGGTGGACAGGAACCCTACGAGCGGCCCGGCGTGAGCTGCTTCCTGCGTGACCGCGAACGTGTCTTCCATACGTACTCCACGTACGAACGCGGTCTTGACGGCCTCGGATCCACGGCCACTCTCCTCGATCTCACCGCGCTGGGACGGCAGGAGGAGTGGGAGAAGCCCAAGGGCCGCGCCTCCGTCCTGGGGGCGCCCGCGGGCAGCGAGCGCGTCCGGTACCACGACGAGTACGAGGTCTGACGCGACGCGGTGCCCGTCGCGGGACGGGCCTGCTACCTGGTGTCGACTTCGTCTCAGTACCGTCACTTCCAGAGCCGTTCACCCCATGGCAGGCGTTTAACTCTGGAGAGCAGCGCGACATGGAGGTAAAGGGTGAACGGGCGAATGGTGCTGGAGCGCTTTCCCGCCGGCGGACCACGCGGGTCGTGGCCCGCTGAGGAGTTCGCACAGGCGCGCCGCCAGGAGGGCCAGGCCGCGGAGGTCGTCATGGATCTCGCCTCCGACGCGTTCCTGGTCGTCGTGGGCGGTGTCGACGGCGTCGAGTGAGGGCGCGCGGGACCGTACCAGCCGCCGTTGGACGCGGGCACCTTCACCGCGAACCGTTCCGCCCGGCACGCGAGCGGAGCAAGGAACAAGCAGCAAGAGGCAGGGAGCACGGGCCAAGCAGCAAAGGCCAAGCAGCAAGGGGCAATGAGCAACAGGCAAGGAGCAGGCAGCCCCGGCGTTCACGCGCTGATCGGGCGCGACCAGGCCGGTGTAGTTCCCGTGACCCGGCACAGGGCCAGATACAGAGGTATGGGCGGGGTATACGGAAGCGTACTATCCGGTTTGTGGATGAGCCCGGGAATCTGAGGTGAGTCCGGCACGACCGCGCCCGTGACGTAGTGGGCGGGCGCCGGCCACTCCAGGGCGACATCGGAGTCGGAAGGAACAATCCACCACCAGTGCGCCGGGTCGGCGTAGACGCAGCCCACGCGAGGCAGCCGCGACAGCAGCAGCGGTCCGAAGTGGGCGGGCACGGACACCGCGTCGCAGCCCAGCGGCACCTTCATGCCCTCGGGGACGGGGAGACGCCTCGGCGGTCCGGGCTGCCGCCGTCCGCGCTTCAGGCGGACGAGCGTGTCCAGGCTCAGGACCTGCGTCGCAGGCCCCGCCGCAGACGTACGACTCACAGGCTCTCCCGTTCCCTGTCCCGATCCCGTTCCCGATGCGGATCCCGCGCCCCGAGCGGATCCCGAATCCCCAGCGGATCCCGACCCTGACTCCCGCTCCGGGCGGAGGGAGACTGGGGGTTCCCCACGGTTCCCGCCCCCCAGGATCCCTCCGCCGCCGTGCCCCGACCGTCGTTCGGGGGTTTCTTCGCGCTCCAGCCCAGGTCCGCCCGCGGGCCGGTGTCCGCGCCGGGCGGGCCCTGGTCGGACCGGGCTTCGCGGGGCCGGCCGGGCAGCCCCAGGTCCGCCCCGGACCCGAACTCGGCGTCGAGCCGGTCCAGTTCGTCCAGGTCGTGCCGGTCATCCGGGTCCGGCCGGGTCTCCCGGGTGGTGTCGCCGGTGTCATCGGCCCGGCCTGCCGAGCGCGCGATCTCCGCCCACACCAGCAGACCGGGCCCGGTGTCCTGGGCCCCCCAGGCCCTGGACACTGCCGCGACGAGAAGCAATCCCCTCCCGTGCTCCTCGTCGGGCCGTTGCGGGGAAGGGTGCGGCTCACCCGGAGCGCACCCCTCGTCACACACGGCTATGCGCACCAGGTCGTCGGCGTCGTGCAGTTCGCAGACGACGCGTTGCCCGGCGGCGTGCACGATCGCGTTGGTGACCAGCTCGGAGACCACGAGGGCCGCCGTGTCGCAGGTGTCCTCGCACACCGCCCAGCCGGACAGGCGGGACCGGGTCAGGCGTCTCGCCTGAGCCACGGAGCCCGGGTGTGCGGCCAGCTCGAAGCGGAACCGGCGCTCGGCGGTCGCTCCGGGGTGTTGCCCCATGGCGGCACGGAGACCGAACCGGTCTTCGGCGGCGTCTGTTCCTAACGGCGCGGACGGAATCACGCTTGCAACTATCTCCCCGCCGCGAACACTTGGCAAGACTCACTCTGAAAAATGCAGAGTGCCGTGTGACGCGGTGGGGGTGCGTGGCACACTGCTGGCAACAGCAAGCCGAGCGGCGCCAGTTGGGATCGTCGAGGAAGACGAGGAAGAACCCGGACGGCGCCGACCGGGCTGTCCGGACTCAGTGGAGGTGGGACGTGAGCGAACCGCGGTCCGCGCCGACGGTCGGTCAGGTCGTCCTCGGCCGACGACTGCTGGACCTGCGGGAACGCGCGGGTCTCAAGCGTGAGGAGGCCGCGCGGATCCTGCGCGTGGCCCCCGCGACAGTCCGCCGTATGGAGATGGCCGAGGTGTCGCTCAAGATCCCGTACCTTCAGCTCCTGCTGAAGTCGTACGGCGTCAGCGACGAGGAGGCCGAGGCCTTCGTCCAGTTGGCCGAGGACGCCAACAAGCCAGGGTGGTGGCAGCGGTTCCACGACATCCTGCCCGACTGGTTCTCCATGCACGTCAGCCTCGAAGGCGCCGCCGCCCTCCTGCGCTCGTACGAACCGCACTTCGTCCCCGGCCTGTTGCAGACCGAGGACTACGCCCGCGGCGTCCTGAAGGCGGGGGCCATCGGGCAGACCAGGCCCGAGGACATCGAGCGCCATGTGGCGCTGCGCATGCAGCGCCAGGATCTGCTCACGCGTGAGGACTCACCCCGGATCTGGGCCGTGATGGACGAGACGGTGCTGCGCCGCACCATCGGCGGCCCCGAAGTGATGCGCGCTCAGATCGACAAGTTGCTTCAGGCCACGAAGCTGCCCCATGTGACGTTGCAGGTGATCCCGTTCTCCTCGGGTCCGCACCCCGGCACGTACGGGCCCTTCGTGCTGTTCCGATTCGCCATGCCGGAACTCCCGGACATGGTCTACAGCGAGTACCTGACCGGCGCCGTCTACCTGGACGCGCGTTCCGAGGTGGCGACCCACCTGGAGGTCATGGACCGCATGGCGGCTCAAGCCGCCACGGCACATCGCACGAAGGAGATCCTCCGGGATCTCCGCAAGGAGCTGTGAATGGACCGCATCACGCCGGAACGCATCAACCCGCGAATAGGCAACGTGCGCATCTACAACGGAATGCCCGCCCGTGAACTGGGCAGCGAGGGCTGGCACAAACCGTGGAGCGGCGGCAACGGCGGCAACTGCCTGGAGGCGATGAAACTCGCCGACGGCCGTATCGCCGTCCGTCAGTCGGCCGACCCGGACGGTCCCGCCCTCATCTACACGCCCGGCGAGATGACCGCGTTCATCCAGGGCGCGAAAGCGGGAGAGGCGGACTTCCTTCTCTCCTGAACGACTTGCTTTCTCTTTTTCCCGACTTCCCTGAATTTGGTTCTGAGTTGATCACTTACCACGGCGCGGACTTACGGAGACCGTCATGACCGGGCAGCCCCCCATCGGAATCGACACGAGCAAGCCGCATCCCGCGCGGATGTACGACTGGTATCTCGGCGGCAAGGACAACTATCCCGTCGACGAGGAAATGGGCCGCCAGATGCTCGCCCTCGATCCGAGGGTGCCGGTGATGGCCCGGGTCAACCGCGCCTTCATGCACCGTGCCACACGCTGGCTTGCCCAGAACGGTGTGCGGCAGTTCCTCGACATCGGCACCGGCATCCCGACCGAGCCGAACCTTCACCAGGTCGCGCAGTCCGTCGCACCCGACGCACGGGTCGTGTACTGCGACAACGACCCGATCGTGCTGGCCCACGCGGCGGCCCTGCTGCGCAGCTCGGACGCGGGAGTGACCGAGTATCTGCAGGCCGATGCGCGGGACCCGGACGCCATTCTCGACGGGGCCAGGAAAGTCCTGGACTTCGGCCGGCCCGTGGCGCTCTCCCTCGTGGCGCTGCTCCACTTCGTCTCCGACGCGGACGGCGCGCACGCCCTGGTCGACCGCCTGCTGTCCGAACTGCCCTCCGGAAGCTATCTGATGGTCACGCACGCCACCGCCGACTTCACTCCCGAGGAGTCGGCGGCGGCGATCGCGAAGCTCAAGGCGGTGGGCGTCACCCTGGCGCTGCGCTCCCGCGAGGAGTTCACCCGCTTCTTCGACGGCCTCGACCTGGTCGAGCCGGGCGTCGCGGTGGTTCCCGAGTGGCACCCGGAACTGGGCGAACCGGTGCCGGGACAGGACGACGGGGTGATCCCCGGCTACGGGGCGGTGGGACGCAAACCGTAGGGATTTCAAGGGAGTTGAGCATCCCGCCGTGATTTCCTGGATACGGGATATTGCGGCGGGTCCGTCCTTTAATGGCGCGGGGCGCGGCTCCGTCGGCGTTACGCGGTCATAGGACGGTCGTACGGTCCGATCGGGGCCGGCAGGCGCGGGCGGCCCGCCCCGATCAGTGCCCGGTCCACGGCCGCGGCGACCGCCCGGCCCTCGGCGATCGCCCACACGACGAGCGACGCGCCGCGGGCCGCGTCCCCGGCGACGTACACCCCGGGAACGCCGGTGCCGAATCCGGCGTCGCGGGCGATCGTGCCGCGCGGCTCAAGTGCGATTCCCAGCTGGTCGATCAGGCCGTCGTGCCGGTCCGGGCCCAGGAAGCCGAGGGCGAGCAGCACGAGGTCGGCGGGCAGGATACGCCCGGAACCGGGGACCGGGCGTCGCCGCTCGTCGACCTCGACGAGACGCAGCGACCGCACCCGACCGTCCGCGCCTCCTTCGAAGTGCAGCGTGGACGCGGCGAAGAGCCGCGCGTCCGCGTCCGCCGCGGGTGCCGTGCCCAGCGCGCCGGCCTCCTCGTGCGCGGCGGAGAGCCGGTAGATCTTCGGATACGTCGGCCACGGCTCGGCATCCTCGTCGCGCTCGGCCTCCGGCTGCGGATAGATGTCGAGCTGGGTCACGGACGCGGCGCCCTCGCGCACGGCCGTCCCCAGGCAGTCGGCTCCGGTGTCACCGCCGCCGACGATCACCACATGCTTGCCGGCCGCGGACAACGGGGAGACCTCCAGATCCCCCTCGCACACCCGGTCGGCCAGCGGCAGATACTCCATCGCCTGATGGATGCCGGACAACTCCCTTCCGGGAACGTCCAGTTCGCGCCAGGCCGTGGCCCCGAGCGCCAGGATCACGGCGTCGTAGCGTGCCTTGAGCTCAGTCGCTCCGATGTCGGTGCCGATCACCGTCGACGGACGGAACCTGGTTCCCTCCGCGCGCATCTGGGCCAGTCGCCGGTCCAGCTGCCGCTTCTCCATCTTGAACGCGGGGATTCCGTAGCGCAGCAGACCGCCGATCCGGTCGGCCCGTTCGTACACGGCCACCGTGTGCCCGGCCCGCGTCAACTGCTGGGCCGCGGCGAGCCCGGCGGGCCCCGATCCGACGATCGCGACCGTCCGCCCGGAGAGCCGGTCCGGCGGACGCGGCGGGGTGAACCCGTCCTCCCAGGCACGGTCGGCGATGGCGACCTCGACGTTCTTTATGGTGACCGCCGGCTGGTTGATCGCCAGCACACAGCCCGCCTCGCACGGCGCGGGGCACAACCGGCCGGTGAACTCGGGGAAGTTGTTCGTGGCGTGCAGCCGGTCGCTCGCCGCCCGCCAGTCGTCCCGCGACACGAGGTCGTTCCACTCGGGGATCAGGTTGCCCAGTGGGCACGCGTCGTGACAGAAGGGGATGCCGCAGTCCATGCACCGGTCGGCCTGTTTCTCGATGATCGGCAGCAGGGCTCCGGGAACGTACACCTCGTTCCAGTCCCGCACCCGCTCCTGTACGGGCCGGCGCGGATACTCCTGGCGCGGTGTGGTCATGAAACCCTTGGGATCGGCCATGGCCGTCTCCCTCATGTACGCGTACCGGTTCGGGGCCGCACGGCGGTCGGCCGTCATCGGCCGCGGAATCCGGGCAGCACTCCTTTCCAGCCACGATACGTCGCCCGCGCACACGCCGCCGCCCCGGACGACAGCGGACCGAGGGCCCGGACGAGGGCGGACGCGCACCCGGCCGGGGGAGACGCGGACACACCGCTGGGGAGGGACGGACACACAGCTGGGGGAGGGACGGGCGGCTCAGGTGAGGGCGAGCGCGTACGACACCGCCGCGGCGGCCGAGGCGGCGGTGCGGACGTGATTCCACATCGTCCACTGGCGCACATACGTGGGCCAGTGGACGGCGGCCTCCGGTGCTCCGGGGTCCAGCCTCAGCAGCGCGTCGTTGCGCGGCACGTTCGCCGCTATCGTCACCCCGAACGCCCCGAACAGATACAGCGCGCTGCCGAGCAGCAACTCCACCGTCCCCCCGTCCGGCAGCAGCACGAACGTCACCACCGCCAGTACCGAGGACAGCACCGCCGACCCGGCGAAGACCAGCATGAACGGGGGGCGGACCGCGGCGACGTTGATCGCGTTCATCGCGGCGACCCCCTGTGCCGGCGGCAGCTGGGCGAGCGCCCTCATCACGAAGCTCGAGAACCCGTAGAACACCCCTGCCACCAGCCCGCAGCCGAGCACCCCCAGCAGTGTCAGTACGAAATACGGTCCATCGATCATGTCCACTCCCGCGTCGAACCGGCCGAACCCAAGATCCTGCACAGCGCCGACCCTCACCACAAGTGAGATCCGCTAGGACGGCAGTGGCCATGGCCGAGCGACGCGGACCCCTGTGCGAGCGTCCACCGACGCCCGCCGAGTGCCCCCTCACACTCACGTGAGCGTCACTTCACGCCTGCGTGAGCCTTCACTCACGCCCGCGCGGTGATGTCGTCGCGCCATTCCCAGAGCCTCGTGTCCACCGTGGCCGCGATCCGGCGGCGCGCCTCGTACCGCGAAACGCCGCTCATCAGCAGATGGTCGTACGGGGTCTCCGTGTGCCGTACGGACGCGCGCACCGCAGCGGTCACGGCCGCCTCGGACAGCGCGCGGCCCGCCGGGCTCCGCCCGACCCGCCCGCTGCCGCGTACCGAGGCATGTGCGGCGATCGCTCGCGCCCGGTCGGCCGGACAGCGCGGGAACAGCTGGCGTATCTCCCGTGCGAACGCGTCCGTGAAGCGGACATCTTCCGCCTCCCGGCGCTGAGCGTCCCGTGCCCGGCGTCGCCGCCGTGCCTCCGCGTCCGCCAGACACCGTTCCTCGGCCAGGGCGAGCGCCGCCTCCTCGACCATGACGCCCTGCCGCTCGTACCGGCCCCGCCGCCGGTTGAACCGCACCACGACGGCCGACAGCGTGCTGCCCTCCCGCGATCTGCGCGTCAGCGCGGTGTCGCCGCGCGGCAAGAACACCAGGTGTCCGAGATCCGCGCAGTCCAGGCACCGAGGCGCCCCCTCCTCCAGCACCAGCAGCGCGAGCGGCCCGCTCCGGCACTCGACACAGTGCCGCTTCTTGAGCGGCTGGACGACGAGAAGTCCGTTCCGGTGCGGGGGATCGACGATCGGTGCCATACGCGGTTCCTTCCCCGGACCGGCGCCACATCTGCGTCGCCGGGCGATGCCCCCGCACGCCCCGCGTCCAGGCCGCCCGATGCCTCCCGCGCCCCCTCGTGGCCCGCAGCGGCGACCGGGTCCCTTCGCGCTCGCGGCATCATGGGCCCTGTGCGACTCGAAGCGATCACCTGGGAACGGCTCGGCGACCTCCTCGCCGACCGGCTGCTCGACCTGAAGCCGGAGGACGGCGGCCCCTGGCCCCGCATCGCCTTCGACGGAGCCCCGGCCGCCCGCCCCGGCGAACTCGCGCACCGCGTCTCCGAGGCGCTGCGCATACGCGGCCGTTCCTCGCTGGTCGTCGGCGCGGAGGGCTTCCTGCGCCCCGCCTCGCTCCGGCTCGAATACGGTCACCAGGACGTCGAGGCCTATTACGACGGCTGGTTCGACACCGGCGCTCTCTGGCGCGAGGTCTTCGGCCCCCTCGAACCCGGCGGCGACGGCAGGGTCCTGCCCGACCTCCGGGACCCCGCCACCGACCGGGCCACTCGCAGTCCCTACGTCCAACTCCCGCCCGGCGGGATCCTGTTGCTGCACGGCCCCCTCCTTCTGCGCCACTGGTTCCCGTTCGATCTCAGCGTCCACGTACTCCTCTCCCCGGGTGCCCTCCGCCGCCGTACCCCCGAGGCGGAGCACTGGACTCTCCCCGCGTTCGCCCGCTACGAGAGCGAGGTGGGCCCGGTCACCACGGCCGACCTCCTGGTGCGAGCCGACGACCCCCGCCACCCGGCGTGGAACGGCTGACCTGCGTGGAACGGCTGACCACGACGGCCGTCCCCGTCCCCTCGGCCTTCGCCCCGTCCCCTCGTGCTCGCCCCGTCCCCTCGGCCTCGTCCCGGTCCGCCGGCCGCCCGGATACACGTACTTCCAGGTGCGCAGCCCCTGGGGCGCGGCGAGAATAAAGGGCGCCGGGACTAGCGGTGTGTTCCGCGCCGCGCCGGCCGTCCGGCACCGGGAGGTACTACATGACCACCGCCGGAGACATCATGCACCGTGGTGCCCAGTGGATCCCCGCCCACGAGACCCTGGACCGCGCCGCCCAGCTGATGCGCGAGCTCAACGTGGGCGCCCTGCCCATCAGCGACCAGAACGAACGCCTCTGCGGCATCCTCACGGACCGCGACATCGTCGTCGGCTGTGTGGCCATGGGCCACGACCCCGCGCAGGTCACCGCGGGCGAGATGGCCCAAGGCACACCGCGTTGGATCGATGCCGGCGCCGATGTCGGCGAAGTGCTCCAGGAGATGAAGGGGCACCAGATCCGCCGGCTTCCGGTGATCGAGGACAAGCGACTCGTCGGCATGATCAGTGAGGCCGACCTCGCCCAGCACGTCAGCGACGAACAACTCGCCGCCTGGGTCGAGAGCGTCTACGCGAGGGGAGCGAGCGGCGCGATGGGCTGACCCGGTCGTCCGACCCGGTCGGTCCCCGGCCTTCCCGACCCTCCCGTTCCGACCGGGCAGCGGCCCGAAACGCCCCGGCACCCTGCCGAACAGGTGGCGTGCTCTCGTCCGGCCGGCCGTGCCGGGCGAGAGTCGTGTCAGAGCCAGCCGTTGCGCCGGAACCCTCGGTAGAGGACGAGGCAGCCGATGGATATGGCGCCGATGACGATGGGGTAGCCGAACCTCCAGTGCAGTTCGGGCATGTTGTCGAAGTTCATGCCGTACACACCGCAGACCATGGTCGGGACGGCGATGACCGCCGCCCACGCCGTGATCTTCCGCATGTCCTCGTTCTGCGCCACCGTCACCTGCGCGAGATGTGCCTGCAGGATCGAGTTGAGCAGTTCGTCGAAGGCGGCTATCTGCTCGGTGGCCCGCAGCAGATGGTCGGAGACATCACGGAAGTACGCCTGTATCTCCGGGGCGACCACGCGGGCCGGCCTCGTCGCCAGCTCCTGGACGGGGCGGGCCAGCGGGACCACGGCCCGCTTCAGTTCGAGGAGTTCACGCTTGAGCTGGTAGATGCGGCCGGCGTCCGCGCGCGCGCCGTTCTCGGCGAACACATCGGCCTCGACCTGGTCGATGTCCGCCTGGACCGAGTCAGTCACGTTCACATAGTCGTCGACGACATGGTCCGCGATCGCGTGCAGGACCGCGGCCGGCCCCTTGGACAACTGCTGTGCATCGGACTCCAGCTCCTCGCGCAGCGGGCCTAGGGATCCGTGCCGCCCGTGCCGCACGGTGATGACGAAGTCCGGCCCGACGAACACCATGATCTCGCCGGTGTTCACGATTTCACTGGTCGCGGTCAACTCCGTGTGCTCCACGTAGCAGACCGTTTTGAACACCGCGAACAGCGTGTCGCCGTACCGCTCCAGCTTCGGACGCTGATGCGCCTCCACCGAGTTCTCGACGGCCAGTGGATGCAGGTCGAAGAGTTCGGCGATGCCCGCGAACTCCACGTCGGTCGGTTCGTGCAGTCCGAGCCAGACGAATCCCTCGTCGTGCTTGCGGATCCGCTGCACGGTGTCGACCAGGTCGCGGCCCTCGGGGATCCGGACACCGTCCTGGTACGCCACACAGTTCACCACCGCGGAGCCCAACGGCGACCGGGCGGGGTGACTCAGGTCGACACGGCGGCGCCGCCGTGTCAGCCGTGCCACTCTGCGGAGGCCGTCGACCGCACCGAGAGCCGTCACCCTCCGCAAATTCCCTGCCATGGACATCTGGATCTCCTCGCGTGGATCTCCTCGGGCCGCACCTTGCGCCTGGCGGGCCAGTCTGCCAGGCCGGATGGGACACCGGAAAAGGCTGTGGGAACGGAACATTCCGTTCCGCGGTGTGGGGCACTCGAACGGGTTGGTGTCACTCGGCGTCACCTGGCCGCGCCTGGTGCCGCCGAGCCGGGCCCGTCACATGACGCGGGTGCCGACAACGGGAGCGTCAACGATTCCCGACGAGCGGGACAACTGGGATGATCTCCCTATGACGCGAGCCGACGGGTATCTCCTCGACAACCAGCAGACCGAGGCGGGGCAGCGTTTCGACGCCCTCGCCACTCTCTTCGACCCCACGACGTTCCGGCACATGGAGCGCTTCGGCGTCGGGTCCGGCTGGCGCTGCTGGGAGGTCGGGGCGGGCGGCACGTCCGTCGTGTCCTGGCTCGCCAAGAAGGTGGGTCCGACGGGGAAGGTCGTCGCGACCGACATCGACACCTCGTGGGCCGCCTCCGTGGCACGCTCACCGGTCGAGGTCCGCGTCCACGACGTGGGTGCCGAGGAACCGCCGGGGGAGGGCTTCGATCTCGTGCACGCCCGGCTCGTACTGGTCCATGTGCCGGACCGGGAGAGGGCGTTGCGGTCGATGATCAAGGCCCTGCGGCCCGGCGGCCGGATCCTCGTCGAGGACGCCGACCCCGCCCTGCAGCCTCTGCTCTGCCCCGACGAGTACGGCCCCGAACAGCAGCTCGCGAACCGGCTGCGCCAGGGCTTCCGCGAACTGCTCGCCGATCGCGGCGCCGACCTCGCGTACGGCCGCAAACTCCCGCGGCTGCTCCGGGAGGCGGGACTGCGGGGCGTGGAGGCCGACGCGTACTTCCCCGTGACGTCACCCGCCTGCACCACGCTGGAGTCCGCGACGATCCGTCAGATCCGCGACCAGCTCGTCACCGCGGGCCTGGCCACCCAGGAGGAGATCGACCGGCATCTGGCGAACGTCGCCGCAGGGTCCATGGACCTGGCGACGGCGCCGATGATCTCGGCCTGGGGGCGCAAGAACTGAGCGAGGGCGAGAAGCAGGGAATCGGGCGCGGCGGTATGTCCTCGCCTCGCCTCGCCCTCGCCCCCGCCCTCACCTTCGTCCTCGTACGGTCGAGGCGGTCAGCGGGCCCGCGTCTCTCCCGCGCGTCGCCGTCGGCTTCCCGCGGGCGGTCTTCCGCCGACCCGCTCCACGGCCCTCGCCCCCGCCGCGCACCCCGCCGTCGCCGCCTCCTCGGGCCCGGCACCCGCGAGCAGTGCGGCGAGGAACGCGCCGGTGAACGCGTCACCGGCGCCCGTCGTGTCCCGCGGCGTCGCGGGCAGCGCCGGGACACGGACCCGGACCGACCCCGAACGGGCGACCAGGGCCCCGTCACCCCCCAACTTGACGATCACCAAGGGGAAATGGCGGCTCAGCTTGGCCGCCGCGTCGGCCGGATCGGGCAGTCCGGTCAGCAGGCACGCCTCGTCACGGCTGGGCAGCAGGACGTCCACGCCCGCGCACAGTTCCAGGAAGCGGTCCACACCCAGCTCGGTGAGGAACCCCGCCGACGCCGGGTCGAGGCTCACCGGCACACCACGCGCGCGTGCCGACTCCAGTACCACCGACACCAGCGCCCGGCTCGGCTCGGAGAAGAACAGGTAGCCCGACAGGTGCAGCCGCGCGACCCCGTCGAGCAGCGCGGGCGACCAGTCGCCCGGCGCGAGCCGCAGTGACGCCCCGCTGTCCGTGAGGAACG
The DNA here is from genome assembly GCF_055588305.1 of Streptomyces sp. NPDC042002. Lineage (NCBI taxonomy): Bacteria > Bacillati > Actinomycetota > Actinomycetes > Kitasatosporales > Streptomycetaceae > Streptomyces > Streptomyces sp. NPDC042002. The sequence goes on from NZ_JBVJCT010000001.1 coordinate 386,625, forward strand.
TACGCTCCGCCGACGCGCCGGTGTCCACCAGGCAGATCACCGTCCCGGTCGGCGTCTGCGGATCGGTCACCAGGAGGGGCCGTACGCCGCTCGCGGCGAGTTCACGTTCGTGCCACGCCGCGGCGTCGCCGCCCACGCGGCCGAGCAGCCGCACGTCGGCGCAGCCCCCGTGAACGGCCCAGCAGGCGACGTTGGCGCCCGCGCCGCCCGGTACGGTCCGGATGGCGGCGACGGTGTCGGTACCGGCGGCCAGCGGTCCGCGATGGCGTGCGACGACATCCGTGACCACGTCCCCGACGACGAGCAGAGCGCCTTGGGCCGGGTCGCCCTGATCGGCCGTACCGGCACCGCTGTCCGGGATGCCCCGGTCCGCGTCGCTCACACCCCCGCCCAGGCCGCCGCGATCCGCCCCGCGAGACGTACGTTGCCCCGTACCGCCGCCAGATTGGCGCCGAGTGAGGCGCCGTCCGTGTGCCGGACCAGATAGCCGAGCAGGAACGGCGTCACCGCCTGTCCGGTCACACCCTCCGCCTCGCACGCGCGCAGCGCGTCGGCGAGCACGCGCGCGTGGAGCGCGGGATCGAGCTGCTCCTCCTCGGGGACGGGGTTCGCGACGATGAGCGACGCGTCGGGGGCGTGCAGCGCGTCCTGCGCGCGCATCACCTCCGCCACCTGCTCGGGGGACTCCAGGGTCCAGTCCACGGGGTGCCCCGAGTCGGACAGATAGAAGCCGGGGAACCGGTCCGTGCCGTATCCGGCCACCGTCACGCCCAGCGTCTCCAGGCGCTGCAGCGTCGCGGGCACGTCCAGGATCGACTTGACGCCCGCGCACACCACCGTGATCCGGGTACGTGCCAACAGGCCCAGATCGGCGGACTCGTCCTGGGTCACCGTCCACTCGCGGTGCACGCCGCCGAGCCCTCCCGTCGCGAACACCCGCACCCCCGCGCGGGCCGCCAGCAGGGCCGTCGCGGACACGGTCGTCGCCCCGCTCGCCCCCGCGGCCACCGCGAGCGGCAGGTCACGGTGGCCCAGTTTGCGGATGCCGTCCTCGTTCGCGACCCGCTCCAGCTGGTCCTTGTCCAGACCGACGCGCGGCCGGCCGTCGAGCACGGCGATCGTCGCGGGGACGGCGCCCTCCTGCCGTACGACCTCCTCCAGTTCGAGCGCGACCTGCAGATTGCGCGGGCGGGGCAGCCCGTGGGCGATGATCGTCGACTCCAGGGCCACCACCGGCCGGCGCGCGTCGAGCGCCTCCCGCACCTCTTCGGACACCACGATCACGCGCCTGCCTCCTGTCGTCGGTCGACGTTTCCCGTCCCTGGATCTCTGGCGAGCGGCGCGCCCGGCCAAACCCTTGCGGCCAGCGGCGTACGACACCAGCCTGGCGCATGACGGACAACTCGCCATGTCTCGACCGTGCCAGGCGCGGCTCCCGCTTCCGGGCCCGGACGGGAGCGTTTCCGGGGCCCGGTACTGCGAGTAGCCCTTTCGCCGGGGCGGGACCTCGTCCCCCACGCGGGGAAGGGGTGCCCCACGCGCGCGGGAGCACCCCTTCGACAACGCGGGTCGGACAGGCCGGGTCAGACGGGCCGTACGCCGGTCAGTGCCCCATGGGGATCGAGGACGTACTTGCGCCCGGCGCCACGGTCGAACTCGGCGTAGCCGCGCGGTGCGTCCTCCAGGCCGATCACGGTCGCGTTGACCGCCTTGGCGATATGCACCCGCTCGTGCAGGATCGCCTTCATCAGCCCCCGGTGGTACCGCATCACCGGGCACTGACCCGTGGTGAACCGGTGGCTCTTGGCCCAGCCCAGGCCCAGACGCACCTTCAGCGTCCCGGTCCTCGCGTCCTGGTCGATCCCTCCCGGGTCGTCCGTGACATAGAGGCCGGGGATGCCGAGGGCGCCGCCCGCGCGGGTGACCCCCATCAGCGAGTTGAGGACGGTCGCTGGCGCCTCCTGCGCGTCCCGGCCGTGCGCCCGCGCCTCGAAGCCCACCGCGTCGACGGCCGCGTCGACCTCGGGCTAGCCGAGAATCTGCGCGACCTGGTCCTCCACGCCGCCCTGGGAGACGTCGACGGTCTCGCAGCCGAAACTCCGCGCCTGGGCGAGGCGTTCGGCATTGAGGTCCCCGACGATGACGACAGCGGCGCCCAGTAGCTGCGCCGACGCCGCCGCGGCCAGGCCGACCGGGCCCGCTCCGGCGACGTACACCGTCGAACCGACCCCGGCGCCGGCGGTGACCGCGCCGTGGAATCCGGTCGGGAAGATATCCGACAGCATGGTCAGGTCCAGGAGCTTCTCGCGCGCCTGGTCGCGGTCCGGGAACCTCAACAGGTTGAAGTCCGCGTACGGGACCATGGCGTACCCGGCCTGGCCGCCGACCCAGCCACCCATGTCGACATAGCCGTAGGCCGCCCCCGGACGCGCCGGGTTCACGTTCAGGCAGACGCCGGTGTTGCGCTCCTTGCAGTTGCGGCACCGCCCGCAGGCGATGTTGAACGGCACCGACACGATGTCCCCGACCTCGATGAACTCGACGTCCGGACCGCGCTCCAGTACCTCTCCGGTGATCTCGTGTCCCAGGATCAGCCCCTCGGGCGCGGTCGTACGGCCCCGCACCATGTGCTGGTCACTGCCACAGATATTGCTGGCGAGCACCTTGAGAATGACTCCGTGCCGGCACTTGCGGCCGACGTTCGCGCGAGCCACGCCCGGCCCGTCCTGCAGTTCAAGCGTCGGGTGGTCGATGGTCCTGACCTCCACCGCACCAGGCTTGAGATACGCGACTGCCCTGTTTCCGCTTCCGCTCATGCGTGATCGCCGTCCCTTCGGCTCCGTGACTCGGATGCCAGCGGCTGTTCGCAGGGCGGAGTCTGCTACCGGCCGCGCGCTACGGCCACCCTCCGCGTCAGGCTTTCTCGAAGTGCGGTGCGCTGCCGCGCCCGTCAGCCAGACCCTCGTCGCCCCGGGCGGCGGGCAAGCCCTTAGGGTGTCCGCTCATGACCATGAACTCCCAGGCCACGCCGTCCTTCGCCGTGCACATTCCCGACGCCGAACTCGAACCCGAGCCGCTGGACCCGGCCCAGATCGTCTCCGGTGATCCCGCTGTGACGGGCAAGGTGCTGTGGGAGTCCGCCGACGGCAAGCAGCTGCGCGGCATCTGGCAGATCACGCCCGGCGTGGTGACCGACACCGAGGCGAACGAACTCTTCGTCGTCGTCAGTGGCCGCGCCACCATCGAGGTGGAGGGCGGCGACGTCATCGAAGTGGGCCCCGGCGACGCGGCGTTCCTGCGCGAGGGCGACCGTACGACGTGGACCGTGCACGAGACGCTTCGCAAGGCGTACCACATCAGCCTCTGAGGGCCTGAGGGGCGGACGCTCCACCGCACGCATCCCCGCACGGCGCACCTCTGCGGCCTCCGCCCTGCGCTCGAACGCCGCAGAGGTGCGCCGCGACCTCAGAAAAGCGGCTCCGGGAGGACTCCTTCGAGCGCCAGCAACTTCCGCTTGGTCTCCAGACCGCCACCGAAACCGCCGATGCCGCCGTCGCTCTCGACCACCCGGTGGCAGGGCACCACGACCGGCAGCGGATTCGAGCCCATGGCCACCCCCACGGCCTGCGCCGCCCGGGGCTCGCCGACCCGTCCGGCCAGGTCGCCGTAGGCGACGACGGAACCGAACGGAACGCCCGAGTTCAACTCGCGCAGCACCTGGCGGTTGAACCCCGAGATCAGCGACCAGTCGAGCGGCAGGTCGAAGTCGTGCCGCTCGCCCGCGAAGTACGCCTCGATCTGGCGTATCGCCTCGGCCAGCAGCGGGGACCCGGGCGCCTCGACGGGCTCGCTGCCCAGACGGGACGCGAGCCGGTCGAGCGCTTTGTCACGCACCGCGTCCGACGCGTGAAAGACGACATTGACCAAGCCGTGGGGCGTCGCCGCGAGGAACAGCGGACCGATGTCCGTGCCGACGACGGACCACACGACCTGCTGCTCGTACCGCCCATGGCTGTTCACGCGATCCACCGTACGGCCCGCCACTGACAATGCCCGGGGCGCGCGTACCGGCGCCCGTCCGCGTCCCGGGCGACGGCGCGCTAGCGCAGAGCCGCGCGGATCACGTCGGGCGCGTTCGTGATGACGCCGTCCGTGCCGAAGCCCGCCAGGCGCCGCGCGGTGGCGGCGTCGTCCACGGTCCAGGCGAAGACCTTCATCGGGCCGTGCGGACCGTGGAGGGCGTGGACCGCGGCGACGTAGTCGGACGACAGCGACCGGTGATCCGCGTTGATCTGGTCGGCGAACTCCGCGTACTGGGGCAGCCGCGCGATCGGAGGCGTCCCCAGGAAGGCCGTCGTGATGCCGGGCCGCAGCCGGTGCACCGTCCGGACACTGTCCGCGCTGAAGCTCTGGACGATCAGCCTGTCCCTGACGTGCACCGGGTCGAGCCAGCCCTCGTTGCTCAGGAGCTTGAGCGTCTGCCGCTCGATGCCCGGATAGAGCTCGGGGTTCTTGATCTCCAGCACGAGCTTCTGGTGGTTGCGCGAGAGGCGTTCCATGTACTCCCGCAGCGTCGGCACCTTCACGCCCGCGAACCGGGGCCCGAACCAGCTCCCGGCATCCAGGCGGGCGATCTCGGCCGCGGTGAAATCCTTGACCTTCCAGGGACTCCGGCCGGGATACACCTCCTCGACGTCGGTCGTGCGCGCCAGCGAGGCGTCGTGGAGGACGACCAGCCGGCCGTCGCTGGTGCGCTGGACGTCGTTCTCGACCCAGTCGAACCCGAGCTCGGACGCGCGGTCGATGGCGGCCAGGGTGTTCTCGGGAGCGTAGGCCGAGGCGCCGCGGTGGGCGACGACCAGCGGCGCCGTGATCCGGCCGCCGGCCTTGGCGTGCGGGCTGGGCAGTATCAAAACGGCTCCCCCAAGAAGCGCGGCGGTCGTGGCGGCGGCAACGCGCGCGTGCATGCGTTCTCCTCGCGTCGGACGATCACGGACAGCACAAGATTGACAGCAGAGAGTCGACGGAGGGGGGAGGCGGGATGGCCGCGGATTGAATGGAGTTGTCCAAGTCCGCTCGCTGCAGCAGCACAAGTGGGGAGAGGTCGTGATTCTTTGCCGGATTATCGTTCGACCATTCCGGTGGGGGTCATACTCTCGCCTCAACCCGGTCCGCTCCGGCGGTCCGGAGGGCGGGGGTATTTCGGACAGTTCCAGGAGTAACAGGGCGGGAAAGGCAGCCGCGCATGCAGGGCACAGTCGACGGCTTCACGTACGGACTCGTCACACCGCTGGTGGCGTATTTCATGGCCTGCCTGGGCGGAGCGCTGGGACTTCGCTGCACCACCAGATCCCTGCTCGTCGCCGGTTCCTGGCGGGCCGGCTGGCTCGCGCTCGGCTCGGTCGCGATCGCGTCCGGCATATGGACGATGCACTTCATCGCGATGATGGGATTCACGGTCGAGGAGACCCCCGTCCACTACGACAAGCCGACGACCTTCGCGAGTCTGGGCGTCGCTGTCCTGATGGTCGGCGCCGGGATCTTCATCGTCGGATACCAGGGTGCCTCCGGGACGGCGCTCTTCACCGGAGGGACCGTCACCGGCCTGGGCATCGCCTCGATGCACTACCTGGGCATGGCCGGGATGCGGCTCAACGGGAACCTCGCGTACAACACCCTCACCGTCTCCGCCTCGGTCGTCATAGCCGTCGTGGCCGCCACCGCCGCCCTCTGGGCCGCGGGACAGGTGCGTGGATTCCTCTGGAGCGTGGGAGCGAGTCTCGTCATGGGGCTGGCCGTCAGCGGTATGCACTACATGGGCATGGCCGCGCTCAGCGTCCACCTGCACGGCTCGACCGGCGCCACTCCTGCCGGGGACTCGGCGGCCGCGCTGCTCGCGCCCATGATGATCGGCCCCTTGGCCTTCCTCTGCCTGGCGGGCGTCGTCGTGATGTTCGATCCGCAGATGATCATGGGCAAGCCCGACCGGCGCCCCGCGGAGATCAGGCGACCGGGCATCCCGGCCCATCCCGTCGTCGTGCACTCCGGTCGTCGTCTCCGCCCCGTGTCGGAGCGTGCGTACCGCCGGTCCCGCACCCCGCAGAGCAGGTGATCGGGCCCGGTTGTCAGTGCGGGGTCGTACGGTGGATCCATGCGGCCCGTATCCAAGATCGAACGTTCGGTGGCGCCCTTCGAGGTCGTCAGCTCCTTTCAGCCGGGCGGTGACCAGCCCACGGCCATCGCCGACCTGGAGAAGCGCATCCGCGCAGGTGAGAAGGATGTCGTCCTGCTGGGCGCGACCGGCACCGGCAAGTCGGCCACCACCGCGTGGATGATCGAGAAGCTCCAGCGTCCCACGCTCGTCATGGCACCGAACAAGACGCTGGCCGCCCAGCTGGCCAACGAGTTCCGCGAGCTGCTGCCGAACAACGCGGTCGAGTACTTCGTCTCGTACTACGACTACTACCAGCCCGAGGCCTACGTCCCGCAGTCGGACACCTACATCGAGAAGGACTCCTCGATCAACGAGGAGGTGGAGCGCCTGCGCCACTCCGCGACCAACTCGCTGCTGACGCGCCGCGACGTGGTCGTGGTCGCCTCGGTGTCCTGCATCTACGGCCTCGGTACTCCGCAGGAGTACGTGGACCGGATGGTCAGCCTCAAGGTCGGCGACGAGATCGACCGCGACGACCTGCTGCGCCGCTTCGTCGACATCCAGTACACGCGCAACGACGTGGCCTTCGCGCGCGGCACCTTCCGGGTCCGCGGCGACACCATCGAGATCTTCCCGGTCTACGAGGAGCTCGCCGTCCGCATCGAGATGTTCGGCGACGAGATCGAGGCCCTGTCGACGCTGCACCCGCTCACCGGTGAGGTCATCAGCGACGACACCCAGATCTACGTCTTCCCGGCGTCCCACTACGTGGCGGGTCCCGAACGCATGGAGCGCGCCGTCAACGACATCGAGAAGGAACTGGGGGAGCGCCTCGCCGAGCTGGAGAAGCAGAGCAAGCTCCTGGAGGCCCAGCGTCTGCGCATGCGGACGACGTACGACATCGAGATGCTCCGCCAGATCGGCTCCTGCTCCGGTGTCGAGAACTACTCGATGCACTTCGACGGCCGTGAACCCGGCTCCCCGCCGAACACGCTGATCGACTACTTCCCCGACGACTTCCTGCTCGTCATCGACGAGTCGCACGTCACCGTTCCGCAGATCGGCGCGATGTACGAGGGGGACGCCTCCCGCAAGCGCACCCTCGTCGACCACGGCTTCCGGCTGCCCTCCGCCCTGGACAACCGCCCGCTGAAGTGGGAGGAGTTCCAGAAGCGCATCGACCAGACCGTCTATCTCTCGGCGACCCCGGGGAAGTACGAGCTCTCCCGCTCGGACGGCTTTGTCGAGCAGATCATCCGTCCCACCGGCCTCATCGACCCCCAGGTCGTCGTCAAGTCCACCGAGGGCCAGATCGACGACCTGGTGCACGAGATCCGGCAGCGTACCGAGAAGGACGAGCGCGTCCTGGTCACCACGCTCACCAAGAAGATGGCCGAGGACCTCACCGACTACTTCCTGGAACTGGGCATCCAGGTGCGCTATCTGCACAGCGACGTCGACACCCTGCGCCGTGTCGAGCTCCTGCGCGAGCTCCGCGCCGGCGAGTTCGACGTCCTGGTCGGCATCAACCTGCTGCGCGAGGGTCTCGACCTCCCCGAGGTCTCCCTGGTGGCGATCCTCGACGCCGACAAGGAGGGCTTCCTGCGCTCGGGAACGTCCCTGATCCAGACCATCGGCCGCGCGGCGCGCAATGTGTCCGGCCAGGTCCACATGTACGCCGACAAGATCACCCCGGCGATGGAGAAGGCCATCGAGGAGACCAACCGCCGCCGGGAGAAGCAGACCGCCTACAACAAGGAGAGGGGTATCGACCCGCAGCCCCTCCGCAAGAAGATCAACGACATCGTGGCGCAGATCGCCCGCGAGGACATCGACACCGAGCAACTGCTCGGCTCCGGCTATCGCAAGACGAAGGACGGCAAGGGCGCCAAGGCCCCCGTCCCCGCGCTGGGCGGCAAGGCGGCCCGGGCCGCCAAGGGCAAGGACGCCGTGCCGACCGACCGTCCCGCTGCCGAACTCGCCCAGCAGATCGAGGAGATGACGCAACGGATGCGCGCCGCTGCCGCCGACCTCCAGTTCGAGATCGCGGCCCGGCTGCGTGACGAGGTGTCCGAGATGAAGAAGGAGCTGCGGCAGATGAAGGAGGCGGGCATCGCCTGACGGTCACCTCGGTGGCGCCGGACTTCTGCTGATGCGCGGTGTGTTGCAAGACCGACACAAAGTATGTCCCAGGGTTCGGCGCTGTCAGTGCCGCTGCGTAGGGTTCTGCTCATCCGCGGACTCCGCGGCAACAGGGGACAGTTCGAGAGGGGAACAGCGCGTGACGGTCAACATGACCAAGGGTCAGGCCATCAGTCTGCAGAAGAACGACGGGGGCACGCTGACCGCGGTCCGTATGGGACTCGGCTGGCAGGCGGCCCCCCGGCGCGGCCTGTTCGGCTCGCGCACCCGGGAGATCGACCTCGACGCCTCCGCCGTGCTGTTCGCGGACAAGCAGCCCGTCGACGTGGTGTTCTTCCGTCACCTCGTCAGCGACGACGGCTCGGTGCGGCACACCGGTGACAACCTCGTCGGCGGCGTGGGCCAGGGCGGCGACGACGAGGCCATTCTCGTCGACCTGCAGCGCATCCCGGTTCACATCGACCAGATCGTCTTCACCGTGAACTCCTTCACGGGCCAGACCTTCCAGGAAGTGCAGAACGCGTTCTGCCGTCTGGTCGACGAGACCAACGGCCAGGAACTCGCCCGCTACACGCTGGCGGGCGGCGGCCAGTACACGGCCCAGATCATGGCGAAGGTGCACCGCTCCGGAACCGGCTGGCAGATGACGGCCCTCGGTACGCCGGCCAACGGCCGTACCTTCCAGGACCTGATGCCCGCGATCCTGCCGCACCTGTAGGCGGCCGACGCACACGCGCACAGCGACATAGGGGGACAAGACGATGACGGCCGAGCTGGTCAGGGGGCAGAACCACCCGCTCTCCCAGGTCCGTCTCGAGGTCCGTGTTTCGGCCGGGAAGCCGATCGTGGCAGGGGCCACGCTCAGCGACGAGCAGGGCAGGGTCCGGGGCGTCGAGTGGGTGGCCCACCCGGGCGCGCCCACTCTTCCCGGGCTCGAGGTCTCGCAGCAGGCGGCGGCCGATCATCGCCTGGCCTTCGACCTGGACGCCCTGCCGTCGACCGTGCACCGGGTCAGCGTGCTGCTCGCGCTGCCCACCGGGGTCGGCGGCCCGGTCCGCTTCGGGGCCGTCGCCGCCCCCTTCGTCGCGGTCACCGGCCTCGACGGGTCCGAGGTCGCCAGCTACACCCTCACCGGCCTGGACACCGAGTCCGCCGTCGTGGCCCTGGAGCTCTACCGCAGGCAGGGCGCCTGGAAGGTCCGCGCGGTCGGCCAGGGCTACGCGGGCGGACTCGCCGAACTCCTCACCGACCAGGGGCTTCCTGAGGCACGGCAGCTCGCGGGAAGTATCAACGAAGCGGTGGCCCAGGGCCTGGCGCGGTCGGTGGCGGCACCCCCGTCGCGCACCCCGGACGCGGACCGGTCACGACAGGCGGCCGCCTCGGCGCCCGGTCCGGACAAGCCGTACACCGGTTCCGGACCGCAGAGCACCCCCGGGACCGTCACACCGCAGCAGTCCCCGTACGACGCCCCCGGTCCGCAGGGAGCCACGGCCGCGCAGACCGGCCGTCCGGGGGGTTCTGCGCAGCCCGACCCCTCCTCGGTCACCCAGCCCTCGTCGCCCACCGCCGGTGGACCGGTCAACTACAGCCACCCCGGCCGGCAGGCCGCCGCCCCGCCGCCGCCCCCGCCGACCGCGCCTCCGGCCCAGCCCGGACAGCCCGCTCAGCCGGTCGCGGGAGACGCGACCGGCTGGTCCATGGAGGAGCGGCTGTACAACCAGGTGTGGGGGATGTTCGAGGACCTGGCCCGGACCGTCGCCGCGTACCGCAGTGCCGTCGACTTCGCGGACTCGCGCATGGAGAAGGAGCTCGACCACGTCCTCTCCGACCCGCGCGGCCGGATCGGCGGGCAGGGCGACGCCGCGCGCGAAGCCGCCCAGGCCAAACACGCGGACCTGGTCGACCAGGCCCGAGCCGTTCTCGACCGGGACCTCGCCCAGCTCGCCGCCGAGGCCGAGGTCGTGGAGCCCGCGCTGCCGATGGCCTACGCACGCTGGGACAACCCGGTCTGGCACGGCTACCGCGCACCCATGGAAATCCCCATGGCGCTGCGGCTCGGCGACCTCCGGCTGCCCGAGAGCGAGAACCTGAGCATCCCGATGCTGGTGCGCCTGCCGCTGGAGCGCGGCCTGTGGATCGACAGCGGTCACGCCTCCCTGGAGGGCACGCTCGCCGACTCCGACCAGGTGCGCCGCCTCGCCATGGACACCGCCGTTGCGCACGCCGCCCGACTGCTCGCCGTGTATCCCGCGGGCGAGTTCACCGTGCATGTCATCGACCCGGCCGGCGCCGGAGCCTCGGCACTGGCGCCCCTGACGCGGTCCGGGGTGCTCGGCAGTCCTCCGGCAGCGGGTGCCGCGGGCGTGGCGGACGTACTGACCCGTCTCACCCAGCGCGTCGACCTCGTGCAGATGGCGCTGCGCGGGGGAGCGGCCGACTCTCTGCCGCCGGGCCTCGACACCGCCGAGCAGCTGCTGATCGTCAACGACTTCCCGCACGGCTTCGACGACCGCGCCGTGACCCAGCTCCGCTATCTGGCGGACGAGGGTCCGGCCGTCGGCGTCCATCTGATGATGGTGGCCGACCGGGAGGACGCGGCCGCGTACGGACCGCTGCTCGATCCCCTCTGGCGGTCGCTGCTGCGGATCACGCCGGTGCCCGACGACCATCTCGCCGACCCTTGGGTCGGACACGCGTGGACGTACGAGCCCTCACTCGTTCCCGCGAACAGCCAGGTGCTCCAACAGGTCCTCGCGCAGGTGGCGGCGGCCCGCCGGTCGTGGAACCGCTGACCCCGGCTCCCTCGGACCCTGGGATCTCAGGGGACAAAGCGCTTCACCAAGTATCAGTAAAGTGCTCTGAGCTGGGAACTTGGATCTCCTTTTACTGATCCCTTTACCTTTCCTTGGTGATTCGGGTACTCTTTTTCCATACGGAGGGGAGTACTCCCTACCTGCTGCGACGCGCCCGTCAACACGGATCGAGTCAGATCCCGGGACGTCGGCCCGCAGGCTCCCGGGCGCACCCAGCGCCCCGGTGGCCTCGGGTGGAAGAGACCTCCGGTGGCGAACGACGCTGAAATCTGCCGTTACGTACTGCCGGAGGCGCAGTGAATGTTTCCCTGACCCTGTGGGTCCTGACCATCGTGGGGCTGGCCGCACTGATCGCGGTCGACTTCTTCATCGGCCGCAAGCCGCACGACGTATCGATCAAGGAAGCCGGAATCTGGACCGTCGTCTGGATCGCCCTCGCCGGGCTGTTCGGACTCGGACTGTTCCTCTTCGCCGGCGGGAAGCCGGCCGGAGAGTTCTTCGCCGGTTTCATCACCGAGAAGTCGCTGAGCGTCGACAACCTCTTCGTCTTCGTCCTGATCATGGCGAAGTTCGCGGTGCCCTCGAAATACCAGCAGCGCGTGCTCCTCGTGGGCGTCCTGATAGCCCTCGCGCTGCGCACGATATTCATCGCCGCCGGCGCCGCGATCATCGCGAACTTCGCATGGGTCTTCTACATCTTCGGCGCGTTCCTCATCTACACCGCCTGGAAGCTGATCCAGGAGGCGCGGGCCGACGGGGACGATGAGGAGTTCGAGGAGAACAGGCTGCTCAAGGCCGCCGAGCAGCGCTTCGGCGTGGCCGACCGCTATCACGGCACCAAGCTGTGGATCCGGCAGAACGGCAAGCGCGTCATGACGCCGATGCTGGTCGTGATGCTGGCGATCGGCACCACCGACGTGCTCTTCGCGCTCGACTCGATCCCCGCGATCTTCGGACTGACCCAGGACCCGTACATCGTCTTCACCGCCAACGCGTTCGCGCTGATGGGTCTGCGGCAGCTGTACTTCCTCATCGGTGGCCTGCTCAAGAAGCTGGTCCACCTCAGCTACGGCCTCTCGGTCATCCTCGGCTTCATCGGCATCAAACTCGTCCTGCACGCGCTGCACGAGTCCGGCGTCCATGTTCCCGAGATATCCATCCCGGTCTCGCTCGGCGTGATCTGCGCGGTCCTCGTGGTCACCACGATCACCAGCCTGACGGCCACCAGGAGGCAGGCGGTGCGCGAGCAAGCCGAGCACACTCCGAAGGAAAGCATCGACGTCTGACCACGTCGAGTGGCAAAAGCCATCCCGGGAACGGTGCGTGGCGAATCGCCGGCATCGTTCCCGGTGCTTGCTCGGAGCCCGAGCGTCTTCCGCCCGGGAGCGCCCGGCCGGGGCTGTCAACTCCCGGGGCGGGCTCGTCCGCCGCGGTCCCGGACGTGCCCCGCGCCGCCGGAGTGCGGGGCACGCTCCCGGCTGCGACGATCGCGGCATGATCGTTCGGCTCAGGTCACTCGCGTCGCGATGGACCGCCGTGGTCCCCGCGATGGCGGTGGTGCTGCTCGCGTTCACCTGGGGGCGCGACCTGCCCGCCGCGGTTGTCGCACTGGTGACGCTGGTCCTCGCGGGCTCCGTGCTCGCCGCGGTCCATCACGCCGAGGTGGTGGCCCACCGCGTGGGTGAACCCTTCGGATCTCTCGTCCTCGCCGTCGCGGTCACGATCATCGAAGTCGCCCTCATCGTCACCCTGATGGCGGACGGCGGCGCCAAGAGCTCGACGCTGGCCCGCGACACGGTGTTCGCGGCCGTGATGATCACCTGCAACGGGATCGTCGGCCTGTGTCTGCTCGTCGCCTCACTGCGCCACGGGCTGGCCGTCTTCAACGCGGAAGGCACCGGAGCCGCACTGGCGACCGTCGCCACGCTGGCCACACTCAGCCTCGTCTTCCCGACCTTCACCACCAGCAAGCCGGGACCGGAGTTCTCCACCGCGCAACTCACCTTCGCCGCGGTCGCCTCCCTGGTCCTGTACGCACTGTTCGTGACGACCCAGACCGTGCGGCACCGCGATTACTTCCTGCCGGTCACCCGACAGGGCCAGGTCATCGACGTGGACGACCACGCCGACGCCCCGTCCGCCCGTGAGGCCGGAATCAGCCTCGGGCTGCTCGGCCTGGCCCTGGTCGGCGTGGTCGGCCTCGCCAAGGGTGTGTCGCCCACCATCGAGTCCGGGGTCGAAGCGGCCGGCATGCCGCACTCCGTGGTCGGTGTGATCATCGCTCTGCTCGTGCTGCTCCCCGAGACCATCGCGGCACTGCGGTCCGCCCGCCGGGACCGGGTGCAGACCAGTCTCAACCTCGCCCTCGGCTCCGCGATGGCCAGCATCGGACTGACCATCCCCGCCGTCGCCCTGGCGTCACTCTGGCTCTCCGGACCACTCGTTCTCGGCCTCGGCCCCACCGAGATGGTTCTGCTCGTGCTGACCGTGGTGGTGAGCTCCCTGACGGTCGTTCCCGGGCGGGCCACCCCGCTCCAGGGAGGCGTCCATCTGGTCGTGTTCGCCGCCTACCTGGAACTGGCCGTCAATCCCTGACCGCCAGTCACTCGGCGACGGGCACGACCGTCAGCCGGGGCACCGGCCGGGTCTCCGGCAGCAGCGCGAAGCAGCCGAGGCTCAGCAGCGCGATCCCCGTCAGATAGGCGGCCACGCCCCACGGCACGCGCTCTCCGCTGGCCACCGCCGTCGCCACGACGGGGGTGAGCGCGCCGCCGAGGACCCCGCCCAGGTTGTATCCGACGGCCGCGCCCGTGCAGCGCACCCGCGGCTCGTACAACTCCGGCAGATACGCGGCGATCACCGCGAACATGGTGACGAACGCGATGAGCGCCACCAGGAAGCCGAGGAACATCAGCAAAGGTTCGCCGGTCGAGAGCAGCCCGATCATCGGGAACATCCACAGCGCGGCGCCCGCGCAGCCCGCCATGCACAGGGGCCGCCGTCCGTAGCGATCCCCCAGCAGGGCCACCACGGGGGTCAGGGCTCCCTGCACCACCACGGCGGCCATGATGCAGGTCAGCATGACGGTGCGGCTCACGTCGAGCCGTTCGACGCCGTAGGCGAGCGCCCAGGTCGTCACCGCGTAGAACACGGCGTATCCGACGGCGAGTCCGCCTGCTGTCAGCAGGACCATCCGCCAGTGGCCGCGCACCACCTCGACGATCGGCACGCGTGCGTGATCCCCCATTTCCAGGAACCGCGGGCTCTCCTCGAGCGAACCGCGCAGCCACAGCCCCGCCGCCGCGAGCACCCCCGCCGCCCAGAACGGCACCCGCCACCCCCACTGCGCGAACTGCGCGTCGGACAGCGTCGCCGACAGCGCCAGCATCACGCCATTGGCCAGTACGAACCCGAAGGACGGACCGATCTGGGGGAAACTCGACCACAGCCCCCGCCGTTCGGCGGGCGCGTGTTCGGCCGTCAGCAGCACGGCCCCTCCCCACTCGCCGCCGAGTCCCAGGCCCTGCAGAAAACGCAGCACCAGCAGCAGGACGGGAGCGGCGGCGCCGATGCGGTCGTACGTCGGAACACAGCCGACGGCGACGGTCGCCGCGCCGGTCAGCAGCAGCGAGGCCAGCAGAACCGGCCGCCGCCCGCGCCGGTCTCCGATGTGCCCGAACAGCACGGAGCCCAGAGGCCGGGCGAGGAAACCGACGCCGAACGTCCCGAAGGCCGCCAGCGTCCCCGCCAGCGGTGAGAACGTCGGGAAGAACAGCGGTCCGAGAACCAGCGCGGCCGCTGTCCCGTAGACGAAGAAGTCGTAGAACTCGATGGCCGTCCCGGCGAGGGAGGCGGCCGCGAGCCGCAGCATGGAGGGCGCCCTTACGGTGCGTACGTCGTGCATGCCGAATCAACTACCCACAGTGATCGACAGTTACGGGGGCGCGCGGGAGCGCGGCGTGCGTCAGTAGGTGACGGTGATGCGCCGGGCCGGGCCGTCGACGCGGACAGTCCCTCCATAGGGGATGACGATCTGCGGATCGGTGTGACCGAGGTCCACATCGAGGACAACCATCATGTCCGGGGCATATATGTCGACAGCCCGGAGGACTGCTTCGCGCTGGTCGTGCGTGTAACGGGTCCTGGCCTCCGGATCGAGGGGCCGTTCGAACGACCAGGCCTTCGGGCGGCCCATGAGGAGCGCCGGAAAGCGTCGCAGCAGGCCGCGCTCGCCCATGCTGCGCAGGATCCAGAAGACGTCGTCGGCTCTGGGCATGTCCTCCGAGGTCTCCAGGAACAGCACATGACCGTCGTACACGGAAGGATCGGTGGCGATCTCGCGGTCGGCCATCAGCAGCCACGACAGGATCTCGATGTTGCCGCCCCAGGAACGGCCCTCGACCACCCGGTCAGGGCGGAGCCAGGTCCAGCCGGTGCCCGGTTCGGTCCGCGGCTCGGCGAGGAAGCTCCCCGGCGCGTCCCAGGGCACGCCGACCTCACGGAATCGGTCGGCCGGACGCAGTTCGTACGGCCCGGACGTGAACAGGGCGGCCCGCAGCGAGTCCGCGGTCAGCGGGTCCATGGCGCCCGGTCGGCCGAGCTCGCACATCACCGTTGCGCCGTGATAGCCGACGATTCCGGTGTTCCACAGGTGGACGAGGAGGTTCGTGTTGTCGCTGTACCCGAAGAACGGCTTCGGGTTCGCCCGGATCAGCTCGCGGTCCAGCAGCGGCAGTACGGTGATCTGGTCGTCGCCCCCCGATGGAAGCGATGACCGCCTTGACCGTCGGATCGGCGAACGCCGCGTGGAGGTCGTCGGCCCGTTCCCGCGGAGTCGAACCCATCTTCCGGGTCGTCGGGTACTCGACCGGTTCCAGGCCGAAGTCCTCGCGCAGCCGCTCCAGGCCCAGTTCGTACGGGAGCGGGAAGAGGCCGGGCAGCCCGCTGGACGGCGAGATGACGGCCACCCGGTCGCCGGGTACGGGCTTGGGAGGGTACGAGGGCGTCGTCATGGCGAGAGGTTACGAGCCGTCACCCCTTCGGCGCATCGTGATAGACCGGGTCCGAGCAGCGGTCCTTGACGGGCCGGCAGACCTGAAGGACCGGAGGAAACGTGCCCCGCACCCTCGCCAACGCCCCGATCATGATTCTCAACGGGCCCAACCTGAACCTCCTCGGGCAGCGGCAGCCGGAGATCTACGGCTCCGACACGCTCGCGGACGTGGAGGCCCTGTGCGCCAAGGCCGCGGCAGCGCACGGCGGCACGGTGGACTTCCGGCAGTCCAACCACGAGGGCGAGCTGGTGGACTGGATCCACGAGGCCCGCCAGAACCATGCCGGGATCGTGATCAACCCGGCCGCCTACTCGCACACCTCCATCGCCATCCTGGATGCGCTCAACACCTGTGACGGACTGCCGGTGGTGGAGGTCCACATCTCCAACATCCACCAGCGTGAGGAGTTCCGGCACCACTCGTATGTGTCGCTGCGTGCCGACGGGGTCATCGCGGGCTGCGGCGTGCAGGGGTACGCGTTCGCGGTGGAGCGGGTGGCGGCGCTCGCGGGGACGGGACGCGCGGACACCTGACCGTCGTGCGGGAGGCGTCCGCCTGAGGTCACGGACGCCTGAGGTGACGGACGCCCGAGGTCAGAGGCGTCCGGCCTCCACGATCCGCTTCAGGAAGCGTCGCGTGCGCTCCTGCTGCGGGTCGCCGAAGACCTGTTCGGCCGTGCCGCGCTCAAGGATCACGCCGCCGTCCAGGAAGCAGACCTGGTCCGCGACCTCGCGGGCGAAGCCCATCTCGTGCGTGGCCAGGACCATGGTCATGCCGTCCTCCTTCACGTCACGGACGACGCTGAGGACCTCGCCCACGAGTTCGGGGTCCAGGGCGGCGGTGATCTCGTCCAGGAGGAGCAGCTTGGGGCGCACGGCCAAGGCGCGGACGATCGCGGCCCGTTGCTGCTGGCCACCGCTCAACCGGTCCGGATACTCGCCCGCCTTGGCACCGAGCCCGAGGCGTTCGAGGAGCTCACGCGCGTGTTCCTCGGCCTCCGCGCGGCTCACGCCGTGCACCCGCCGCGGGGCGAGGGTGATGTTCTCCAGGACGGTCATGTGCGGGAAGAGGTTGTACGCCTGGAAGACGACGCCGATCCGCCGGCGTACCGCGTCCTGATCGGCCCGCGGGTCGGTGATCTCCTCGCCGTACAGCCAGATCGCGCCGTCGTCGATCTCCTCCAGGAGGTTGGCGCAGCGCAGCAGCGTGGACTTGCCGGACCCGGAGGCGCCGATCAGCGCGGTCACGGTGTGCGGAGCGACCTCCAGATCGACGTCCCGCAGCACTACCGAGTCGCCGAAGGTCTTGCGGACGGACTCCATCCGCAACATCGGACCGCCGGGGACGGGGGCCTTGCTCATACGATGCCTCCCTGGCTGCGGCGCCGGTCCATACGGGCGGTGACCCAGTCGGTGAAGCGCGTCATGGGGATGGTCAGGGCCACGAAGAGCAGCGCCGCGACGATGTACGCCGTGTAGTTGAGGCTGCGGCCCACGATGATGTCCGCGGAGCGCATCGCCTCCACCGCGCCGCCGATGGAGACGAGGCTGGTGTCCTTCTGCAGGGACACCATGTCGTTGAGGAGCGGCGGCACCTGACGGCGTACGGCTTGCGGCAGCACCACATGGCGCAGGGTCTGTCGCGTGGTGAGGCCCAGCGAACGTGCCGCGGCCCGTTGCGAGGGATGGACGGATTCGATGCCGGCGCGGACGACTTCGGCGACGTACGCCGAGTAGGTCAGCACCAGGCCCGTGCCGCCGAGCAGGACGGGGTCGTTGGTGACGCCCTGCAACTGGAGCGCCGGGAGGCCGAACACGACGATCGACAGACAGATGATCAGCGGCAGACCGCGGAAGAAGTCCGTGTACGCCGTGGCGAGGGCGCGCACCGGCCAGTACATCGGGCCCCGCAGGGTGCGCGCCACGGCTATCAGCGTGCCGAGCACCAGCACCACGACACCGCACACGACGAACAACCGGAGGTTCAGCCACAGGCCTTCGAGGACCTTCGGGAAGGCCTCACGCGCGAAGGACGCGTCGAAGAACGTCTCCTTCGTGCGCGGCCAGCCCGGCGCGTCGACGACGACGAGGTACAGCACCACGGCCGTGGCGAGCGTGGAGAGCGCGGCGACGGCCGCCGAGCGGCGGGCCCGGGCGCGCCGATGGCGCTCGCGCTCGATCCTCCGCCGGGAGGGGACGTACACCTCGCCCCCGCCGGGCATGTCGCCTTCGGAGGTGTCCTCTCCCGACTCCTCCTTCATCTCCGTCACTTGAGCACCGGGGCGTCGACGGCCTCGGACAGCCACTGCTTCTCGATCCTCGCGAGCGTGCCGTCCGCGCGCAGGGCGTCCACGGCCTTCGTCACGCAGGAGGTCAGCGCGCTGCCCTTGTCGAGGACGAGTCCGAACTGCTCGGGCGTACCGCCCTGGTTCTCGAACTGTCCGACGATCCTCGCGTCGGTCACCTCGGCGGCCGTGATGTAGAAGGCGGTCGGCAGATCGGTGACGATGGCGTCCACCTGGCCGTTCTTCAGCGCCGACTTGGCCTGGTCGTTCTTCGCGTACGCGGCCGGCTGCTGGGCCGGCTTCACCACGTCGTCGATGTAGTTCAGGCTGGTGGTGCCGACCTGGGCGCCCAGCTTCAGGCCCTTGAGGTCCGCGAGGCTCGTCGCCTTCGCGGCCTTGGAGCCCTTCAGCGCGATGACGGCCTGGCGCACGTCGTAGTAGCCGGACGAGAAGTCCACGGCCTTCTTGCGCTCGGCACTGATCGACACCTGGTTGATGTCGAAGTCGAAGGTCTTCGCACCGGGCGCGAAGGCCTTGTTGAAGGGCACGCTCTGCCAGACGACATCGGCCTCGGCGTAGCCGAGCTGCCGTGCCACGGCGTACGCCACCGCCGACTCGAAACCCTTGCCGTTGGCGGGCTTGTCGTCCTTGAACCACGGCTCGTACGCGGGCTCGTCGGTCGCGATGCTGAGCTTGCCCGAGGTCCGCGTGCTCAACGAGCCCTTGGCGCAGGTCGCGGCGGTGTTCCCGGACGCCTTGCCGGACGCCTTCTCCTCCGGCTGCGGGGCACAGCCCACGGCGAGGGCGAGCAGGGCGACAGTGCTGGCGGACGCGGCGCGGCGCAGGGCGCGTTGGGCGAGATGCATGGCGGGAGAGTGACAGCGAACCATGCTGTTTGTCCAGGTCACGGCAACAATTGTCCGCATGGTGGGAACGTGTGTTGCAGTCCTGTGAACAGCCTGGACACGAGGAGTCCACGCGCGCGATCGGATTCACCGGCCGTGGGCAGTGGAAGGGGTCCCGCCGGAACTACGGAACTGGACTGCACCAGTACCGCATTGGGGGAGCGCGCGTACCCCGGCGTGTGCGGTTGGTTCACGCCGGGCGCGAGTTCTCACCGCGCGCCGGGCGCGTACGCGAGGTGTCGCGCCCCGCGTGCCGCCCCGCGCTCCCGCTCACCACCCTCGCGCGCGCCACTCCGGCAGATGCGGGCGCTCGGCGCCCAGCGTCGTGTCGTTGCCGTGGCCGGGGTACACCCAGGTCTCGTCCGGCAGTACGTCGAAGATCCTCGTCTCGACGTCGTGGATGAGGCTGGCGAAGGCCTCCGGGGCCTTGCGCGTGTCGCCCACTCCGCCGGGGAAGCGCTGGGCCCCCGTCCCCGAGGACCGGACCCGGCTTTCGCCGGAGGAGCGCCGGGCGCAGCGTGAGCGCTGGTACACGCCGACATATTGGTCACGGAAGCTCGTCGTCGCGGCCGCCATCCTCGACGACCCCAACGTGGCCGAGACCCAGCTCAGGTCCGCTCTCCAGCTCACAGCGGCCTCCCGCCGCAAGGCCAACGAGATCAAGGCCCGGGCGAACGTCACCGTCGTCATAGGCGACCCGCCCTACGCCGGACTCACCAACGGCGCCGGCGGCTGGGTCGAGAACGGCGGCCTGGAGCTGAAGACCAACAAGGGCAACAAGGGCATCCTGGACGACTGGGTCACCCCCGGGATGAGCAGGTTCAAGGCCAAGCTGAAGAACCTATACGTCTTCTTCTGGCGCTGGGCCACCTGGAAGGTCTGGGAATCCACCCCGGCCGCCGCCGACGACGGCAACCTCGGCGTCATCGCCTTCATCACCACCTCTGGATACCTCACCGGCCCCGCCTTCGAGGGCATGCGCGTCTACCTGCGCCGCTACGCCTCCGAGGGATGGATCATCGACTGCACCCCGGAAGGCCAGACTCCGAACATCCCGACCCGGATCTTCCCCGGCGTACGCCAGCCCCTCGCCATCGGAATCTTCGCGCGCCGCGTCGGCACCGACAACACCACGCCGGCCCGCGTCCGCCACCGCGCCCTGACCGGGCGCCGTGCCAACAAGTTCGCCGTCTTGGCCGCCGCCGGGCTCGATGACGACGGCTGGCGCGACTGCCGCACCGACTGGACGGCCCCCTTCACCCCCGCCGGCACCAGCCAGTGGGACACCTACCCGGCCCTCGACGACCTCCTGCCTTGGTACTCGCCAGGCGTCTTCCCCACCCGCACCTGGGTGTACGCGCCCACCGGTGGTGTCCTGGGACACCCGGGATCGGCAGAAGGTCGCGGCGGTGCGCCGGGCATCGTGAAGCCGTCCGCCACGGACGTTCGCCGCCGGGCCGCATCGGGTCAGGAGGAATACCAGAAGATCCCGTCGCCGCCGTCGTGGGCGATCGTTTGAGCCATGACATCGCCGTCATGCCAGTAGAGCCCGTGTGTGCCGGTGGGGAAGCCGTAGACCGACGCAAGCCGTGGTATCGCACGCAAGGCCGTTGTGGATGCGGAAGCGCTCGACCGGGACCCCCGGGAACTGAGTGAGGCCGGCTCCGGGCGATGTGAAGCCGAGCGCGCTCCAGCCCTCGGGGACCACAGCCCCGATCCCGGTGCCGGGCTGCATTGGGTCGGCGTAGAGCATGCCGTCGCGGGCGCGGCTGCCACCGTCACCGACGGCTTCCGTCCCTGACCCGTCCGGGGGCCCCTCCGGACCCCCGGACGACGTGTCAGTTCCCGCCGCGGGACCGTCGGGAGAGCGCTACGGCCACACCACCGGCCAGCAACAGCGCGCCGGCCGCCCAGACGGTCCAGCCGCCGCCGAATCCGGTGTCGGCCAGCGGTCCGGACCCTGCGGAAGGGCCGCCCGAGACGGAGCCGGACGCTCCGGCCGAGCCGCCGGAGCCGGACCCGCCGGGCGTACCGCCGCCCCCGGACCCGCCGGCCGTGCCGCCGCCCGCGGAGCCGCCCTGCGCCAGCCGCAGGGTCAGCGCCGCGCTGTCGTTGGAGGCGTCGGGGTCGAGCCCCTTCATGATCTCCAGCGTGCGGACCTGGCCTGTGGAGACGGCCGGGGTACGGGGGCCGATGGCGACGGTGAACGACAGGACGTGTCTGTCCCCCGGGGCGGGGTCGCCGAAGTAGCACTCGTAGGAGGACCGGCCCATCCGGGGGCCGGGGTCCGACCCGTCGTCCGTGGGCGGCGGCTGGCAGTTGTCCGGGATCTTCGTGGCCTTCGTGCCCGGCGGCAGCTTGACGAGGACCGTGAGGAAGGCTTCGTCGTCGAGGAGGTCCTCCACCACCGCCGGCCCCCGGTCGATCACCGTGGCGTGCAGCGTCGCGTGACCGCCGCGCCGCCCGGTGACGGTGTCCCCGGTGACGGCGAAGTCGGCGTGGTTGACGCTGTCGACGTAGGTGGTGAAGTACGGGTCGATGTTCCCGTCGGACGGCATCGCGCCCCTCGGGACCAGGGTCAGCGGGGTCCCGGGGCCGTTCGCCGGGGCGGCGCTGGTCAGCGGGGTGAACTTGTAGAAGATCTTGTCGAACAGGGCCTCGTCGCCGACCTTGACGCGCAGCGGCGACGACAACGCGTACTGCCGGCCGGGCTCCACAGGAGTGGGGAAGTCGCACAGGGTCTCGTGCACGATGTGCCCCCCGCGGCCGCTCGCGGACACGTCGCGGCAGTTGGACCAGGAGCCCTGGAGGTGCAGCCCGGCGGTGGTGTCGATCAGCAGCTCCACCCCCTTGGCCGCCGGGAGTTGGCCGTTGTTCCACACGTTGAGCGGAAAGGTCAGCGTGTCACCCGGCACCTGGTCCAGCTGCTCGGCGGACGCGCTCACCTTCAGCTGCGTCTTGCCGTTGGTCAGGGTGAGGTGGTCGCCGGTGACGGTGGCGTCCGACGCCGTGCCGGAGACGGTCACGGTGCCGCTGCTGCCGACGGCCGCACCGGGCTTCGGCACCAGCGTGATGACGTGGGAGTCCGAGGTGGCGGACGCCAGGTCCAGCGTGCAGAGGTTGCCGTTGCAGTGCTCCGACGGTGCCGGCTCGGCGAAGTCGGCCACTCCGGACAGGTCGACGGTCAGGTGGACGTGGTGTGCCGTGCCCCCGCCGGCCACCTTCCACCGGTAGGCCACGTACACGCTCGCCGGCTCCGTCCCGATGAAGAGCTCGTGCTCGACGAACTGGACCGTCATCCCTCGTGCTGCGTCCGCCGCGTCGGCGCGGGCCGGACCCGTGCCGAACAGCCCCGCCACCAGCGCCACCGCGCCCGCCGCCGCCGTCGCGACCGCGCGTACCCGTGATCTTCGTGCCATCCGACCGAAACCTTTCCCGTGCGCCGGGAGGGTCCCGGCCCGCCGTGCTTCACAGGTGTGACCCGCGAGGTGCGGAAATGGTTGCGGCCAGCCGGGCTCAGGTATCCGCGCTGCCGGGCACGATGTGACGCGGTCCAGGAGGCCGGACACGGATGATCACAGTCGTCGACCTGTCGCGCTCAGGCTCAACCGCCCACCACACCGTCGGTGGCAACCAGCGCGCCTATGTGACAACCATCGTGCTTCGGCTCACCAGATCGGGGTCTTTCTCGCCTATGCAACGGGCCGCGGACGCACGCTGATCGACCGGCGGCTGTATCTGCCCACGTCCTGGACGGATGACCGCGAGCGATGCCGACGGGCAGGCATCGACGATCATGTCGCCTTCGAGACGAAGGTGGCCATGGCCAAGGCGATGGTCGGCCGGGCCATCGCCGAGAAGATCCCGTTCGGCTGGGTGACGGCGGACGCCGCCTATGGCTTCAGCAAGGGCTGGCGGTTCGAGCTGGAACAGGCGGACGTCTTCCACGTCATGTCCACCACCCGGTGCGACACCGTCGTCACCCGCTGGTCCATCGACCGCCCCGTCCACGACCTGTTTTCCGGTCTGCCCCGGCAGAAGTGGAAACGCCGTTCCTGCGGCGAGGGAGCCCACGGTCGGCGGGTCTACGACTGGGCCCGCGTCGAGGTCCGGCCCTGGCACCGCGAGGACCGCCGGCACTGGGTTCTCGCCCGCCGCAGCGTGAGCAGGCCCGAGGAGATCTCCTACTGCATCGCCTACTGTCCGGCCCAGACCACGCTGGACGAGCTGATCCGCATCGCGGGCAGCCGATGGGCGGTGGAGGAGTGTTCCCAGACGGCGAGGCAGGAATGCGGCCTGGACGACTACCAGGTCCGCCGCTATCCCGGCTGGCACCGCCACATGACCCTGGCCATGGCCGCCCACGCCTGCCTGACCGTCCTGCGGGCGCGGGAGCTGGGCACGGACAAAGCAGAAACGGATCCTCCCAGCTCATCCACCTCTTAGTGGGCGGATCCATCCGGATACCGGCCGACGCATCGCTTACGTGGCTTGCAGGGTTCTCCGAGGCGAAGCCGGCGCGGCCAGTCTGCCGGAAGTCTCCGCCGTCGCGTGGGTGACCCTCGAACAGATCCCCGAGTATGTGCCGCGCGGGCTCTACGCGCCCGCCCTGCCCTATGAAGCGGAGGGCGCGGCGCCGGGCGTCTGAAAGCTGTCGAGGTGATTGCCGACCCCGTCCAGATTCGATGCCGCAGACGCCATCACCGAGAACCGCGTCAGCTTCCGGACGGGATCGACACGAATGTCGACGGCCACCTGCAGCGCCTGCTGCCTGCCGTCGTCCAAGGACTCGTCGCAGATCGCCGACACGGCGCTCGCAAGTCTGTACGGGATGCGGCACAGCTCCGCGGCCCGGCCGGCGACTACCTGCGGCCCGTCGGTCATCACCGTGTTGCGGGCCGTATCGATCTCGCCAGAGGCTTCAGCCATCTCCGCGAGGTGTTGGACGATTTGGCCGGTCAACCGGGCGCCGTCAATTCTGTCGTCTCGCGTCGCCTGGACCAGTGTCGACACCGCCTGCGTGAAGGCGATGTACGTTGCTCGACGGTTTTCCAGGCGCCTGCCCACGTGACCCACGTACAGCTGCGTGCGGGCCGTCCCTTCGGCTGATGCAGCTCCTGGCGATTGCTGCGCGCCGCTATCGGGCTTGCGAGGTCGTACCTGCCAACGCCGAGGAGGCGCCGAGGCTAGTGCCAACGACGCCTACTACGGCCGTGATGATCTGAGTTCCCATTGCCTGCGACTACCAGCCTCGAGCCCACCACTCCTGAATGTGCGGGCGTTCCGCCCCGAGGGTGCTGTCGTTGCCGTGCCCGGGGTAGATCCAGGCCTCATCTGGCAGGGTGAACACCTTCTCCTCGAGCCCGCTCATCAGGCTTTGGAAGTCCTCAGGTCGTGTTGTCCGGCCAGGACCGCCGGGGAAGAGGCAGTCGCCCGTGAACACGTGAGGGTGGCCGTGCGGGTCGTCGTAGACGAGGGCGATCGAGCCCGGCGTGTGCCCGACCAGGTGGCGCGCGGTGAGTTCCACGTTCCCCACCGTGACCGTGTCGCCGTCCCGGAGAGGGACGTCGGTCGGCACCGGGATGCCGTCGGCGTCGTCCCGGCCCGCGTAGGTGCGCGCACCCGTGGCGGCCACGACCTCGGCGAGCGCCTGCCAGTGGTCGCCGTGCTGATGCGTGGTCACGACGGACGCGATGCCGTCGTCACCGATCAGGGTGAGCAGCGTCGAGGCGTCGTTCGCCGCGTCGATCAGAAGCTGCTCGTCGGTGGCCCGGCAGCGCAGCAGATACGCGTTGTTGTCCATCGGGCCGACCGCGACCTTGGAGATCATCAGGTTCTGCAGCTCGTGCACGTCGGCAGGGCCGCCGACCGTCACCGCTCCGCTGTACGTCATGACGGCAGCCTATAGCGGGGGGAGGGCCGGAAGCGGGCCGCCGCGAACCGTCAGGCCGGTGCCGTCACGGCGGCCGCAGAGCCAGCCGAGCAGATCGGCCGCCGGGCCCTGGACCGCGATCGGTCCGCCCTCGGCGCCGCCGCCCGTGGTCCACACCTGGCCGTCGCCGGCGTCCAGCGCCGTGGAGGGCACGTCCTTGTGGCCGCCGAACCGCTCCGCGAGGAAGTCGATCTCCCGGGTCACGAACTCCTCCGGCAGATCCTCGAGCTCGTATCCGATGCCCAGATCCACATGGTGCAGGTCGACCTCGACCCACCGCCGGAACGGGACCCGGGCCGCGGAGTCCGTGACCCCGTTGCGCAGCTCCACCGTGCGGGACCAGTCCGCGGGAGCGGCTCCCGTCGCCTCGAAGCGGGCCGCGCTCTCGCGCAGGTCGGCGAGCTGTGCGTCCAGGGGGCGGGGCGCGTCCCGCTCGATGTCGGCGTCCCGGGTGCTCGCGGAGGCGTACATGGGGCGCCCCTCCAGAACGTTCACCAGGGCGTCCGCGTTACGGGCGAGGTGGGCGAGCACATGTCCACGGCTCCAGCCCGGAAGCCGTGACGGCTCGGCCACGGCGGCGTTGTCCAGTTCGGTGGCTGCGGTGAGCAGCCGCTCGGTCGCGTCACGTACAGACGCCAGGTCGCGCACATGATCCATCATGAGGTCGACCCTAGCCCCGCCACACGTTCGGGTGAAGGCGGTCCATCGGCCCCGCAAATCGAATACGCGTGCTATAAGCTCGGCGGTGGCGTCGGGCATGCTGGATGGTCCGGGATTGTTGTGAACCAGGGAAAGCAACCGGCGCTGTCAGTGGCTCCCCCTAGTCTGAGAAGACGGGGGCCTGCGGCCCCTGTCACTTCTCTCAAGAAAGGTGCGGACCGGCGTGGCCGACCGTCTCATCGTCCGTGGAGCGCGCGAGCACAACCTGAAGAATGTCTCGCTCGACCTCCCGCGCGACTCGCTCATCGTCTTCACGGGCCTGTCGGGGTCGGGCAAGTCCTCCCTCGCCTTCGACACGATCTTCGCCGAGGGCCAGCGGCGCTACGTGGAGTCCCTGTCCTCGTACGCCCGGCAGTTCCTCGGTCAAATGGACAAGCCGGACGTGGACTTCATCGAAGGTCTCTCCCCGGCCGTCTCCATCGACCAGAAGTCGACCTCGCGCAACCCGCGCTCGACGGTCGGCACCATCACGGAGGTCTACGACTACCTCCGGCTGCTCTTCGCGCGCATCGGCAAGCCGCACTGTCCCGAGTGCCGCCGTCCCATCTCCCGCCAGTCGCCGCAGGCCATCGTCGACAAGGTCCTGGAGCTCCCGGAGGGGAGCCGCTTCCAGGTCCTGTCGCCGCTGGTGCGCGAGCGCAAGGGAGAGTTCGTCGACCTCTTCGCCGACCTCCAGACCAAGGGCTACAGCCGTGCCCGGGTCGACGGCGAGACGATCCAGCTCACCGAGCCGCCGACACTGAAGAAGCAGGAGAAGCACACCATCGAGGTGGTCATCGACCGCCTCACGGTGAAGGACTCCGCGAAGCGACGTCTCACCGACTCCGTGGAGACCGCCCTCGGCCTCTCCGGCGGCATGGTCGTACTCGACTTCGTCGACCTCCCCGAGGACGACCCCGAGCGCGAGCGCATGTACTCGGAGCACCTGTACTGCCCGTACGACGACCTGTCCTTCGAGGAACTGGAGCCGCGCTCCTTCTCCTTCAACTCGCCGTTCGGCGCCTGCCCCGAGTGCACCGGTATCGGCACGCGCATGGAGGTCGACCCCGAGCTGATCGTCCCGGACGAGGACAAGTCGCTCGACGAGGGCGCCATCCACGCCTGGTCCCACGGGCACACTAAGGACTACTTCGGCCGGCTGATCGGAGCCCTCGCGGACGCGCTGGGCTTCCGGACCGACATCCCCTTCGCCGGCCTGCCGCAGCGCGCGAAGAAGGCCCTGCTCTACGGCCACAAGACACAGATCGAGGTCCGCTACCGCAACCGGTACGGACGCGAGCGCGTGTACACCACGCCCTTCGAAGGGGCCGTCCCCTTCGTCAAGCGGCGGCACAGCGAGTCCGAGAGCGACGCCAGCCGTGAGCGCTTCGAGGGCTACATGCGCGAGGTGCCCTGCCCCACCTGTCAGGGCACGCGCCTCAAGCCGCTCGTCCTCGCGGTCACCGTCATGGAGAAGTCGATCGCCGAGGTCGCCGCCATGTCGATCAGCGACTGCGCGGACTTCCTGGGCCAGCTGAAGCTCAACGCGCGCGACAAGAAGATCGCCGAGCGCGTCCTGAAGGAGGTCAACGAACGGCTGCGCTTCCTGGTCGACGTCGGCCTCGACTACCTGTCGCTGAACCGCGCGGCCGGCACCCTCTCCGGCGGTGAGGCCCAGCGCATCCGCCTGGCCACCCAGATCGGCTCCGGACTCGTCGGTGTCCTCTACGTCCTCGACGAGCCGTCCATCGGTCTGCACCAGCGGGACAACCACCGGCTGATCGAGACCCTCGTCCGCCTGCGCGACATGGGCAACACGCTCATCGTCGTCGAGCACGACGAGGACACCATCAAGGTCGCCGACTGGGTCGTCGACATCGGCCCCGGCGCGGGCGAGCACGGCGGCAAGGTCGTGCACAGCGGACCGTTGAAGGAACTCCTCGCCAACCCCGAGTCGATCACCGGCCAGTACCTGTCGCGCAAGAGGCAGATCCCGACCCCGGACATCCGCCGCCCCGCCGACCCGGGCCGCGTTCTCACGGTGCACGGCGCCCGCGAGAACAACCTCCAGGACATCGACGTGTCCTTCCCGCTGGGCGTCCTCACGGCCGTCACCGGCGTATCGGGTTCCGGCAAGTCGACGCTGGTCAACGACATCCTGTACACGCACCTGGCCCGCGAACTGAACGGCGCGAGGAACGTCCCGGGGCGGCACACGCGCGTGGAGGGCGACGATCTGGTCGACAAGGTCGTGCACGTCGACCAGTCGCCCATCGGCCGTACGCCCCGCTCCAACCCGGCGACGTACACCGGAGTCTTCGACCACGTCCGCAGGCTGTTCGCCGAGACCACCGAGGCGAAGGTGCGGGGCTATCTGCCCGGCCGCTTCTCCTTCAACGTCAAGGGCGGCCGCTGCGAGAACTGTTCGGGCGACGGCACCATCAAGATCGAGATGAACTTCCTGCCCGACGTGTACGTCCCCTGCGAGGTCTGCCACGGGGCGCGCTACAACCGGGAGACCCTGGAGGTCCACTACAAGGGCAAGTCCATCTCCGAGGTCCTGGACATGCCGATCGAGGAAGCGCTCGGCTTCTTCGAGGCGGTCCCGGCGATCGCCCGCCACCTGAGGACGCTCAACGACGTCGGCCTCGGCTACGTCAGGCTCGGCCAGTCCGCGCCGACGCTGTCCGGCGGTGAGGCGCAGCGCGTCAAGCTCGCCAGCGAGCTCCAGAAGCGCTCCACCGGCCGCACCGTGTACGTACTCGACGAGCCGACCACCGGTCTGCACTTCGAGGACATCAGCAAGCTCATCACGGTGCTGTCCGGCCTGGTCGACAAGGGCAACACGGTCATCGTCATCGAGCACAACCTCGACGTCATCAAGACCGCGGACTGGGTCATCGACATGGGCCCCGAAGGCGGCAACGGCGGTGGTCTCGTGATCGCCGAGGGCACGCCCGAGGAGGTCGCCGGCGTTCCGGCCAGCCACACCGGCAAGTTCCTGCGCGAGATCCTCGGCGCCGACCGGATCAGCGACGCCGCTCCTGTGAAGGCCCCCCGCAAGGCGGCCGCCAAGAAGACGGTCGCGGCGGGGACGGCGGCGAAGAAGACGGCCACGAAGACCGTCAACAGCACGGCCACCAAGAAGGCGGCAGCGGCGAAGAAGACCGCCACGAAGGCGGTCGCCAAGAAGGTGACCCCCGCGAAGAAGACGACGCGGGCCCGCAAGGCCTGACCCGACCGGTCCGACGCGTCGGACCGGCAACTCGCACCACACGGCGCCCCGCGGGAACTCCCCGCGGGGCGCCGTCCGTTGTGAAGTCGACCGCGTCCGGCCCGCCATCGCGGTTCGAGGACCGAGGTGCGGCAACCGGGCGTTCTTACAAGTCGCCGAGTTCGCCGAGTTCGCGGGCGTACGGCGGTTCGGCTCCGGCGCGGGAGCAGGTGACGGCCGCGGCGCGGGCCGCGAAGCGCAGGAGTTCGGTCCAGCCCCGGGGGCCCAGTTCCGCGAGTGCGGTCGGGGACAGGGCGTTCCGGGCGGCCAGGCCGTGGAGCAGGGCCGCGTTCACGGTGTCGCCGGCGCCGATGGTGTCCACGACGTCGACCGGTTCGCCGGGTACGGAGTGGACCGAGCCGTCCCGGGTGAACGCGGTGAGCCCGTCGCCGCCCTGGGTGATGACGACGGCGGCGGGTCCGGCGGCCAGCCACTCGCGCGGGGTGCCGCCGAGCCACCGGGCGTCCTCCTCGGACAGCTTGAGCAGGGACACCGAAGGCAGCCAGCTCTTGAACCGGGCGCGGTACGCGTCCGGGTCGGGGATCAGGCCGGCACGGATGTTCGGGTCGAGGGCCGTGAAAACTCCCCGCCCGGAGGCGGCCCTCATCAGTTCCTCGTACGCGCTCGCGCCCGGTTCCAGGACGAGCGAACAGGTGCCGAAGGACACCGCGCGCGCCGCGTCGGGGAGCCGGTCCGGGGCCGAGAAGAGACGGTCCGCCGTGCCCTCGACGTAGAAGGAGTACGCGGCCGAGCCGTCCGTGCCGATCGTGGCGACGGCCAGGGTCGTCGGTTCGTCGCCGCGCTGCACGGACGACACGTCGACGCCCGCGTCGCCGAGTCCGCGCAGGAGGGCCTCGCCGAACGCGTCGCGTGAGACGCGGGAGCAGAAGGCGGTGGGGGAGCCGAGGCGGCCGAGCGCCACCGCCGTGTTGTAGGGGCCGCCGCCGAGACGAGGCAGCAGGCCCGCCAGGGCGCCCGCGTCCTGCGGCACCAGATCGATCAGGGCCTCACCGGCGACGACGATCACGACGCGGGTCCTTTCCTCGGTGTCTCGGGGTTTTCGGGGTGTACGGCGCTCTCGGGGCAGCCGCACGAGCTGCGGTGGACGAAGGCGGCGGGCAGCCGGACGGTCCGGCTCTCCAGTTGCGGCGACGCCAGCCGTTCCAGAAGCAGTCGGACGGCCGTGGCGCCGATCTCCTTGCCGGGCTGGGCGATCACGGTGAGCCGGGGTGTGAACAGATCCGCCCAGGAGAAGTCGTCGAAGCAGCACAGTGCGAGGTCGTCGGGCACGGACAGGCCCCGTTCGCGCAGGGCCCGCAGCACGCCGATGGTCATGGCGTTGTTGGCGGTGACGAGCGCGCCGGGCGGCGCTCCGAGGGACAACAGCCGATGGGCGGCCTCCTCGGCCGTCTCCGTCCGGGAGTCGCCGTGCGCCACGAGCCGTTCGTCGTAGGGGAGTCCGGCGTGCGCGAGGCCGTGCCGGTAGCCGGTGATCCGCTCGGTCGTGGTGCTGAGTCCGGGCAGGCCCGCGACCAGTCCGATACGCCGGTGCCCTCGCTCGGCGAGGTGCGCGACCAGGCTCGCCATCGGTCCGGTGTTCTCGGCGCAGACCTGGTCGTGACGGAAGCCGCTCCCGGCGAGAGGGCCCACGAGCCGGTCCAGGAAGACGGTGGGTACGTCGTGCCGCCCGAGGTAGCGCAGGAGTGCGTCCGGGGTCGCCGACGGAGCGATGATCATTCCGTCGACGCGTCGCTCGTGCAGCAGTTGGACGACTGTGCGCTCGTGCTCGGGGTCGTCGTGCGGATCGGCGATCAGCAGGCCGTAGCCGTGTTCCAGGGCCTCGGCCTCGACACCCTGGAGGATCTCCGTGAAGTACGGGTTGCTGATCGCCGACACCGCGAGCCCGATGGAACGCGTACGTGAGGTGACGAGCGAACGGGCGAGGGTGTTGGGCGTGTAGCCCAGCTCGTCGATCGCGTCGAGAACGGCCTGGCGCGTCCCGGGCAGCACCGGGCGCGTGTCGTTGAGGACGTGCGAGACGGTCGCGATGGACACGCCCGCCCGACGGGCCACATCGGCCATCGTCGCCATGGCACTTCCTCCCTCGGGACTCGGGCGCTCGTCCGTGAACGGAACCCGCGTGCAGACCCCCAGCCCCTGATACGGAACTCGGGCCCCGGAAACGGAACCAGGTTTTCGCGGGCGAACGTATCCCATCCGACCACAGACGTAAACGCTTACGCATACGTTTGCGCAAGCGTTTACGTCAGTGGTTCACGGCAGCGTCTGCGTCCGGGGTCGCGCCGGGCCGTCCCGCATCGAGCGGAACGATCTGTACCGGTATGGTCGGTGCGCGACACCCTTTCCCGTGTTCCCGTGTTCCCGTCTTGCCGTGTTCAGCGTTGTCGCGCCCGGCGGAGTGTCCGCCGGGCGCCCTCGATCAGTGGAGATGCCATGTCCGGCCGTCCGTCCGCGAGCCGTCGTACCGTCCTGCGGGGAGCGGCGCTCACCCCGGTCGCCGGGCTCGGCCTCGCCGCGTGTTCCGGCGGCAGTGGCGGCGGAGCCCCCGCGACGCCGACCGCTCCCGTCGTCCTGGGCTCGGAGGGCGAGGTCGCCAAGGGAGGCGCGCAGCTGTACCAGGACCGGAACGTCGTGGTCAGCCGCGCCGAGGACGGTTCACTCAAGGCGTTCAGCTCGATCTGCACCCATGCCGGGTGCGCCATCAACAAGCTGCAGGGCACGACGCTCGTATGCCCGTGCCACGGCAGCGAGTTCGACGCCATGAACGGCAAGGTGCTGCGGGCACCGGCCACCGTGCCGCTCCACGAACTGCCCGTCGAGGAGATGAACGGGAAGATCGTCGCCGGGCCGGGCGCCTGAGCCCGAGTGCGGGCCGGGCGTTCGAGCCCAAGTGCCGGCCGGACGCCTGAGCCGAGTGAGGCCGGACCGGCCCGGGCGCCGCACCCGAGCGGGCGGTCACTCCCAGTCCCATCCGATCCCCACGATCCCCGACCGCACGCGTGGCTCGACCAGGTGTACCGAGCGGTGGTGGCCGCTCAGCGTCAGTTCCTGGCGACCGCTGCGCGGCGCCGCCGCGGAGTGCTGGGTGAAGCGGTGGCAGCGTACGGGCAGCGCGTTCTCGGTGAAGTGCACCTGGAGCGCGTACTGTCCGCCCGCGAAGCCGAACCCGCGGACGTACTCACTGGACGCCCCGGCCGTGCCGTCCTCGAAGGCGTAGCGGAAGAGGAACGTATCGCCTGCCCGTAGCCGGGTGTCGAAGAGCAGTTCGGCGACGAGCACGCCGGTGCCGCCGTGCCAGCGCACCCGGCCCGTACGGCAGTTCTCCAGAGCCCGGACCGCCGTCCGCTCCGGTGCGCATCCGGGATCACCGTGGTGGATGGCCACATAGCGGTCCACACCGTCCTTGTGGGCGCGCACTATGTGGTGCGATTCGCGGCCCAGCAGTTCGCGACGGGCGCCTATCCGGACCTGTTCGTGATGGCCGATAGTGTGCAGACCACCGTCGAGCGGGGACTCCAGTTCGGCCAGCAGCCGTTCCAGGGCACCGGAGGCCTCGACCAGGGAGCGGTACGAACGCCGCGTGGGGCGCTCCGGATCCGAACGTTCCTCGGCCTCCGCCAGCAGCCTGATCAGGGACTCGTCGGGCAGCTGGAGTATCTCCTCCAGGGCGCGGACGGCCCGCAGCGACTCGGGGCGCTGGGGGCGCCGGGCGCCCTGCTGCCAGTAACTCAGGCTCGTCACCCCGACCTTGACGCCGTACCGCGACAGATGGTGCTGGACGCGTTGCAGCGGCAGCCCGCGGGCGTTGATCGCGGCGCGCAGTGCGACATGGAAAGGGCCGCCCCGCAGGGCCGTTTCCAGTTCCGCCGTGGCGACGTCCGCGTGCTGTGTGCCGTGCCGCATGCAGGGGCCTTTCTGTGGATGTTCACTCCGGCTGGTCAGGCCGTTCGAGCGGTTCGTCGGCGTCGCCCGGTGGGCGCGCGGGGGCTGCTCACACGTGGGTTTCGTCGTTCACGCCCCGAGTTCCCCCGCATTGAAGCGTGTTGACCAAGTCCCGACAACACCTGATGCTCAACATGGCTCACCGCAGCCCCCCGGACGCGCTCCTTCCCTCCACGACCCCCACTCGGGAGCAGACACGATGCGCCACAGACGACGACTCGTCGCTCTCGCCGCGGTTCTGGCCGCCCTGGGCGCCACCCCGGCGACCGCGGCCGTCGGGCGCGCGGCAGGTCACCCCGGCACGTCCGCGCACGCCGGCGGGCTTCCGGGCGCCGATTCGACACGGCTCGGCGCGGAGGCCGCACACGACGCGCCCCTTGTGGCCGGATTCGGCGTGGCGCTGGTTGAGCGCGGAGCGCACGGGGACGACCGGGGCCCTGGCGGGGACAGGGGACCCCGGCGCGGGGGAGTCCGCAGCGGCGACGCGGACCCCACCGACCCCTTCGTCGTGGTGGCGTCGGCGACGGCCGGCGCGGGCGCCCTCGTCGCGCTCGTCCTGAGCGTCTCCAGGGCGCTGCGCCGACGCCGCGGCTGACACCGCGAGGGACCGTCGAGAAGCCCGGCGGGAGAGTTCCGGGCCGAGTCCGCCTCCGGATGAGCCGTGGCGCTCGGTGCCGTGCGGGCCGGGACGATCGCCGTCGTCACCGGCGGGGCCGATGCTCCCGGAGTCGTACCGGCGCGGTCCCGCGAGTTCTGTCCACAGGCGGGCCGGGAGCCGACCGCGCTGTCGGCCCACGCCAGTAGGGTGTGTGACATGGCCGACCCCTCCAGCTACCGCCCCAAGCCGGGACAGATCCCGGACTCTCCCGGGGTGTACAGATTCCGCGACGAGCACCGCCGGGTGATCTACGTCGGGAAGGCGAAGAGCCTGCGCCAGCGCCTGGCGAGCTACTTCCAGGACCTGGCGAATCTCCACCCGCGCACCCGCACCATGGTCACCACGGCGGCGTCGGTGGAGTGGACGGTCGTGTCCACGGAGGTCGAGGCCCTTCAGCTGGAGTACTCCTGGATCAAGGAGTACGACCCCCGGTTCAACGTCAAGTACCGCGACGACAAGAGCTACCCCTACCTCGCCGTGACGCTGAACGAGGAGTTCCCGCGCGTGCAGGTGATGCGCGGCCACAAGAAGAAGGGCGTGCGCTACTTCGGTCCCTACGGGCACGCGTGGGCCATCCGCGACACCGTCGACCTGCTGCTGCGCGTCTTCCCGGTCCGCACCTGCTCCGCCGGTGTCTTCAAGAACGCCTCCCGCACCGGCCGGCCCTGCCTCCTCGGCTACATCGGCAAGTGCTCCGCCCCCTGCGTCGGCCGGGTCTCGGCCGAGGAGCACCGCGATCTGGCCGAGGAGTTCTGCGACTTCATGGCGGGCCGTACGGGGACGTACATCCGTCGCCAGGAGCAGCAGATGACGGACGCGGCCGAGGAGATGGAGTACGAGCGCGCGGCCCGGCTGCGTGACGACATCGAGGCCCTGAAGAAGGCCATGGAGAAGAGCGCGGTCGTCCTCGCCGACGCGACCGACGCCGACCTCGTGGCCGTCGCCGAGGACGAGCTGGAAGCCGCCGTACAGATCTTCCATGTGCGCGGCGGACGCGTGCGCGGCCAGCGGGGCTGGGTCACGGACAAGGTGGAGGCGGTCACCACGGGTGACCTCGTCGAGCACGCGCTCCAGCAGCTCTACGGCGAGGAGACGGGCGACTCGGTCCCCAAGGAGGTGCTGGTCCCGGCGCTGCCCGAGCCGTTTGAGCCCGTTCAGGAGTGGCTGACCGCGCGCCGCGGCTCGAACGTGTCCCTCCGCATCCCGCAGCGTGGCGACAAGAAGGCGCTCATGGAGACCGTGCAGCGCAACGCGCTCCAGGCGCTCGGCCTGCACAAGACCAGGCGTGCCTCCGACCTGACCACGCGCTCGCGGGCCCTGGAGGAGATCGCCGAGGCGCTCGACCTGGACAGCGCGCCGCTGCGGATCGAGTGCTACGACATCTCGCACCTCCAGGGCGACGACGTGGTGGCCTCGATGGTCGTCTTCGAGGACGGGCTCCAGCGCAAGGGCGAGTACCGGCGCTTCCAGATCAAGGGCTTCGCCGGCCAGGACGACGTCCGCTCCATGCACGAGGTGATCACCCGCCGCTTCAAGCGCTACCTCGTCGAGAAGGAGAAGACGGGGGAGTGGACGGACGGCGAGGACACCGCCGCGGAGACCTCGGAGACCGCCGTCTCCGGGACCCTGCTCGCGGAGACCCCTCCCGCTGAGACTCCCGCCTCGGGCACCCGGCTCGCTGAGACCGCCGCCTCGGGCACCCCGTTCGTGGAAACCCCCGCCTCCGGGACCGCCGACGCAAGGACCGCCGCCCCGGGTACACCGCTCGCGGAGACCTCTGCCTCCGGGACCCCGCGTCCAGAGGGCCCCGATTCCGAGACCCCTTCCTCGGGGATCCCCGTCTCCGTGAGCGCCTACTCCGAGGACGACGGCCGGCCCAAGCGCTTCGCCTACCCTCCGCAGCTCGTCGTCGTCGACGGTGGCCGGCCGCAGGTCGCCGCCGCCCAGCGGGCCCTCGACGAGCTCGGCATCGACGACATCGCCGTATGCGGACTCGCCAAGCGCCTGGAGGAGGTGTGGCTGCCGGACGAGGACGACCCGGTGGTCCTGCCGCGCACCAGCGAGGGCCTGTATCTGCTCCAGCGGGTCCGGGACGAGGCCCACCGTTTCGCGATCACCTACCAGCGCGCCAAGCGGGCCAAGCGCTTCAGGTCGGGCCCCCTGGACGACGTGCCGGGCCTGGGCGAGTCGCGCAAACAGGCACTGATCAAACACTTCGGCTCCGTGAAGAAGCTCCGGTCCGCGACGATCGACCAGATCTGCGAGGTTCCCGGCATAGGGCGAAAGACGGCGGAGACCATCGCCGTGGCCCTCGCCGAGGCGGCTCCGGCCGCACCCGCCGTGAACACGGCGACTGGAGAGATCATGGAAGACGACGAAGACGCGGCGCCCGAAACGACGGCGGGCCCCGCGGAGGAGCCCGTGACCGCGGGCGCCTCGGACGAGCGACGGGGGCAGGAGACATGACCGAGAACGACGCGCGTGAAGAAGAACGCCCGGCGCAGGGCCAGGAAGAACACCCGGAAGCAAGCGAAGATCACGCGGAGCAGGAAGCACCACGGGAAGACGGAGCACAGGTGGGTACGGGCAACGAGACGGCCGGAACGGGAGTTCCGGACGCCGTCATCCCCGAGTTGGTGATCATCTCCGGTATGTCCGGAGCCGGCCGGTCCACGGCCGCGAAGTGTCTGGAGGACCTCGGCTGGTTCGTCGTCGACAACCTGCCGCCCGCGCTGATCCCCACGATGGTCGAGCTCGGCGCCCGCTCACAGGGCAACGTGGCCCGGATCGCGGTCGTCGTCGACGTACGCGGCCGGCGGTTCTTCGACAACCTCCGCGAATCCCTGGCCGACCTGGAGTCCAACAACGTCACCCGGCGGATCGTCTTCCTGGAGTCCTCCGACGAGGCCCTGGTGCGCCGCTTCGAGTCCGTGCGCCGGCCGCACCCCCTCCAGGGCGACGGCCGCATCGTGGACGGGATCGACGCCGAGCGCGAGCTGCTGCGCGAGCTGCGCGGCGACGCCGACCTGGTCATCGACACCTCCAGCCTGAACGTGCACGAGCTGCGCGCCAAGATGGACGCCCAGTTCGCGGGCGACGAGGAGCCCGAGCTGCGGGCCACCGTCATGTCCTTCGGCTTCAAGTACGGCCTCCCGGTCGACGCCGACCTGGTCGTGGACATGCGCTTCCTGCCCAATCCGCACTGGGTCCCCGAGCTGCGCCCCTTCACCGGCCTCAACGAGGAGGTCTCGGCGTACGTCTTCAACCAGCCCGGAGCCAAGGAGTTCCTCGACCGCTATGCCGAACTGCTCCAGCTCATCGCCGCCGGATACCGGCGCGAGGGCAAGCGCTATGTGACCATCGCGGTCGGCTGCACCGGCGGCAAGCACCGCTCGGTGGCGACCGCCGAGAAGCTCGCCGCCCGCCTGACCTCCCAGGGCGTGGAGACCGTGCTCGTGCATCGGGACATGGGGCGCGAGTGACCGGACGTACTACCCTGCGGCTGAGCCGGCTGCGCCGGGAGATCCCCGGGGACCGAGCCACCCAGCCGGTCGCGGCGCGCGGCGCCAAGCCGCGCCGTCGCGGCGCCCAGCCCAAGGTCGTCGCCCTCGGCGGCGGCATGGGGCTGTCCGCCTCGCTCGCCGCGCTGCGCCGGATCACCGGCGACCTCACCGCCGTCGTCACCGTGGCCGACGACGGCGGCTCCAGCGGCCGTCTGCGCGACGAGCTGGGCGTCCTCCCGCCCGGTGATCTGCGCAAGGCCCTGGCGGCGCTGTGCGGTGACGACGACTGGGGCCAGACCTGGGCCCGCGTCATCCAGCACCGTTTCCAGTCCAAGGGCGACCTGCACGAACACGCGGTCGGCAATCTGCTGATCGTCGCCCTGTGGGAGCAGCTCGGCGACCATGTCCAGGCCCTCGACCTGGTCGGCAAGCTGCTGGGCGCGCACGGCCGGGTGCTGCCCATGTCCGCGGTGCCCCTGGAGCTCCAGGCCCTGGTCAAGGGGCACGACCCCGACCGGCCCGAGGAGGTCGGCACCATCCGGGGCCAGGCGAACGTGGCGCTCACCCCCGGCGAGGTCCAGTCCGTGCACGTCGTACCGCACGACCCGCCGGCGGTGCCCGAGGCAGTGGCGGCGGTCCTCGACGCGGACTGGGTGGTTCTCGGCCCCGGCTCCTGGTTCTCGTCGGTCATACCGCATCTTCTGGTGCCCGAACTTCTGGATGCCCTCAGCCAGACGAGGGCGCGCCGGGTACTCTCCCTGAACCTCGCCCCGCAGCCCGGAGAAACCGAAGGCTTCTCCCCGCAGCGTCATTTGGAGGTTTTGGGACGACACGCCCCTAAACTCGCCCTGGACGTGGTGCTGGCCGACGAGGCCGCCGTGCCCGACCGCGACTCTCTCGCCGACGCCGCCCAGCGGTTCGGCGCCGCGGTCGAGCTGGCGCCGGTGGCCCGGACCGACGGATCTCCGCGGCACGACCCGGAGCTGTTGGCCGCCGCGTACGACCGTATTTTTCGGATGCATGGAAGGATCGGCCCATGGCGATGACGGCAGCGGTGAAGGATGAGATTTCCCGGCTCCCCGTCACCCGGACCTGCTGCAGGAAGGCGGAGGTCTCCGCCATTCTGCGGTTCGCCGGCGGCCTTCACCTGGTGAGCGGCCGGATCGTGATCGAGGCGGAGCTGGACACCGCCATGGCGGCGCGCCGCCTGAAGCGGGACATTCTGGAGATCTTCGGCCACACCTCCGAACTGATCGTGATGGCACCCGGCGGGCTGCGCCGCGGCTCGCGCTACGTGGTGCGCGTCGTCGCGGGCGGTGACCAGCTGGCCCGCCAGACCGGGCTCGTGGACGGGCGGGGCCGCCCGATCCGGGGGCTGCCGCCGCAGGTGGTCTCGGGGGCCACCTGCGACGCCGAGGCGGCCTGGCGCGGGGCCTTCCTGGCCCACGGCTCGCTGACCGAGCCCGGCCGCTCCTCCTCCCTCGAGGTGACCTGCCCGGGGCCGGAGGCCGCGCTCGCGCTGGTCGGCGCCGCCCGCCGGCTGTCGATCGCCGCGAAGGCCCGCGAGGTGCGCGGGGTGGACCGCGTGGTCGTCCGCGACGGCGACGCGATCGGCGCGCTGCTGACCCGTCTCGGCGCGCACGAGTCGGTGCTGGCCTGGGAGGAGCGGCGGATGCGCCGCGAGGTCCGCGCCACGGCGAACCGGCTCGCCAACTTCGACGACGCCAACCTGCGCCGCTCGGCGCGTGCCGCCGTCGCCGCCGGGGCCCGTGTCCAGCGCGCCCTGGAGATCCTCGCGGACGAGGTGCCGGAGCATCTCGCCGCCGCCGGACGGCTGCGCATGGAGCACAAGCAGGCCTCCCTGGAGGAGCTGGGCGCCCTCGCCGACCCGCCGCTGACCAAGGACGCCGTCGCGGGCCGTATCCGCCGGCTGCTGGCGATGGCCGACAAGCGGGCGCAGGACCTCGGGATCCCCGGGACGGAGTCGAGTCTGTCCGAGGAGATGGCGGACAACCTCGCGGGCTGACCCGGATCCGCGGGGCGGTGTGAAAAACGTGCGGGATTATCTGACAGAAGCTCAATATGCCGGTGCCGGCGCCCACTTGGGAGGTCGGCACCGGCGTTGATCGGCCCGCGAGGCGCCCTTGACTTGACCTTGAAGTGTCATGAGCCTGGCATCTGTTCGCTGCTGTGGCGGACCAGTGCAAGGGGGGCTCATGAGACGAAGAGCGAGCGCGATCCTCGCTACCGGCGCGCTCCTGCTGGGCGGTGCGGCCGTGGCGCCGATGGCCCAGGCGCAGAACGACAGTTCACCCAAGCCCGACGCGAACGCCGTGAAGGTGTTCCGCGCCGAGGTCACGAAGCAGCAGGTACCCCTGCTGCTCGCGGCCGGCCAGGACGGTCACGAGCTCGGCGACACGACCTGGAAGAACGGCAGGAGCACGGTCGAGGTCTACGTCACCGACCAGCAGGCCAGGAAGCTGGAGAAGCAGGGCGTCGACCTCACCGAGCACACGCTCTCCGCCAAGGCCGAGAACCGGGTCGAGGGCGCCGCCCAGGGGGTGTTCCGCCCGTACAGCGGGAAGGGCAACCTCGAAGAGGAGATCGTCAGGACGGGTGAGGCCCACCCCGGCCTGACCAAGGTCGTCTCCATCGGCAAGACCGTGAACGGCCAGGACATCCTCGCGCTCAAACTGACCAAGGGCGCGAAGACGACCAGGGACGGCGCCAAGCCGTCGGTGCTGTACATGTCCAACCAGCACGCGCGCGAGTGGATCACGCCCGAGATGACGCGGCGGCTGATGCACTACTACCTGGACAACTACGCCACGAACAAGCGCATCAAGAAGATCGTCGACTCCACCGAGCTGTGGTTCGTCCTGTCGGCCAACCCCGACGGCTACGACTACACGTTCAAGGACGCCGACGCCCGCCAGTGGCGCAAGAACATGCGGGACGTGAACGGCGACGGGGTCATCTCCACCGGTGACGGTGTCGACCTCAACCGCAACTTCGCCTACAAGTGGGGTTACGACGACGAGGGTTCGTCCCCCAACCCCACCAGTGAGACCTACCGCGGCGCGAGCCCGAGTTCCGAGCCCGAGACCAGGGCGCTGGACGCCTTCGAGAAGCGGATCGGCTTCACGTACGGCATCAACTACCACTCCGCCGCCGAACTGCTCCTCTACGGAGTGGGCTGGCAGGTGGCGACGCCCACCCCGGACGACGTGCTGTACAAGGCGCTCGCCGGAACCCCCGAGAACCCGGCGATCCCGGGCTACCACTCGCAGGTCTCCTCGGAGCTGTACACCACCAACGGCGAGGCGGACGGCCACGCGGGCAACGTCAACGGCATGGCGATGTTCACCCCCGAGATGTCGACCTGCCAGACCGCCTCGGACCTCGATCCGAACGACGCCTGGAACGCGGCGGACTGCGCCTCCGTCTTCACCTTCCCGGACGACGAGAAGCTGATCGAGCAGGAGTTCGAGAAGAACGTCCCGTTCGCGCTCTCCGTCGCCGAGACCGCGGCCCATCCCGACCGGCCGTCGTCCTCGGTCGGCATCGACGCCCCCGACTTCACCCCCGCCGCCTTCTCCACGTCGTACTCCCGCGGCGCGGACCAGGAGGTCTCCGTCGTCGTCCGCAAGTCCGTACGCGACAAGGAGCTCAAGTACCGCGTCAACGGCGGCCGTACGCTCGACATGGCGCTCAGGCCCTGGAAGGGCGGCGACACCTACGGCGGCACGGACAACCTCTACTTCGACGAGTACCGCGCCAAGGTCAAGGACGGCGACCCGGGCGACAGGGTCGAGGTCTGGTTCACCGGCGAGACCAGAAGCGGAAAGCCCACCTCCAGCACGCACTTCACGTACACCGTGGCCCAGCGGCCGCGGGCCGACGTGCTCGTGGTCGCCGAGGAGGGCGCGACCGCCACACAGGCGCAGACCTACGTCGACGCGCTGAAGGCCAACGGCAGGAAGGCCCTCGTCTGGGACGTCGCCACCCAGGGCGCGCCGGACGCGCTCGGCGTCCTCGGTCACTTCGGGACCGTCGTCCACTACACCGGCGCCCTGCGACCCGGCAACGCCACCCAGCTCCAGCTGCGGGCCTTCCTCAACGAGGGCGGCAAGCTGGTCGAGGCGGGCGAACTGGCCGGCGGCAGCGTCGACCTCGGCGACGGCACCCTCTCGAACGACTTCAGCCAGTACTACCTGGGCGCCTACTCCCGTACGTCCACTCCCGGCGCGAGCGGCTTCACCGGCTCGGGGAAGCTCGGCGGCGCCACGGGAGCGCTCGGCGACGCGCCCGGCAACCCGCTCAACGCGGCGGGCACCTACGGCGTCACCTCGGACTCGCTCGCCGCGGCGCAGTACCCGCAGTTCGCCTCCGGCGCGGGAGCGGGCCAGTTCAGCGGGACCGTCAACCCGTACGGGCCGTACGCGGGCTCGTACATGGCCGCCGCGGTCCACACCGACGACGCCTACAAGCGCCTCACCCGCACCATCGACCTCACCGGGGTCGGCGCCGCCGACAAGCCGACGCTCCGTTCCCAGATGCTCTGGGACACCGAGCCCGGCTACGACCACGCGATCGTCGAGGTCCACACCACCGGGGCCGACGACTGGACCACGCTTCCCGAGGCGGGCGGTGCCACCTCGGCCACGGTCCCGACCGAGTGCGAGGCCGGCTTCCTCGCCCGGGAACACCCGTGGATCAAGCACTACCTGACCGTGAGCGCGGCCGGCTGCACCGCCACGGGCACCAGTGGCGCGTGGAACAGCTTCACCGGCGCCTCCAGCGGCTGGCAGCCGGTCGCCTTCGACCTGAGCGCGTACGCCGGCAAGTCGGTCGAGGTCTCGTTCAGTTACATCACCGACCCGGGCACGGGCGGCCACGGGCTCCTCCTCGACAACACCTCTCTCGTGGTCGGCGGCACCGCCACCGGTACGGAGGGCTTCGAGTCCTCCCTCGGTCCCTGGGCCGTCGCCGGTCCGCCTGCGGGCAGCCCGGCCGTCCTGCGGGACTGGGCGCGCACCGGAGAACTCTTCAAGACATATGGAGCGGTCACCACGGACGACTCCGTACTGCTGGGCTTCGGCCTGGAACACGTCGGTACGGCGGCCGACCGCGCGGCTCTGATCGGAAAGGCACTCTCGGCACTGCGGAGCTGACTGACCGTGACAATCGCATGAACAGCGCGGGTGATCCGTACCCCTACTGACGGGTACGGATCGCCCTGCCGTGTATGGCCCTACTCGATGTCACTCCGGGCGCTCCAGGGAGGTAGGGTCGGAGGCGGTCGGGGACATCCCATACAACTCGCCGACATCTGAGTCGGCGTACCTAACGAGGAGATCGGTTCGTGACGATCCGCGTAGGCATCAACGGCTTTGGCCGCATCGGTCGTAACTACTTCCGCGCGCTGCTGGAGCAGGGTGCTGACATCGAGATCGTGGCTGTCAACGACCTGGGTGACACCGCGACCACCGCCCACCTGCTCAAGTACGACACCATCCTGGGCCGCCTCAAGGCCGAGGTGTCGCACACCGCCGACACGATCACCGTCGACGGGCACACGATCAAGGTCCTGTCCGAGCGCAACCCCGCCGACATCCCGTGGGGCGACCTCGGCGTCGACATCGTCATCGAGTCGACCGGCATCTTCACGAAGAAGGCCGACGCCGAGAAGCACATCGCCGGCGGCGCCAAGAAGGTCCTCATCTCGGCTCCGGCCAAGGACGAGGACATCACGATCGTGATGGGCGTCAACCAGGACAAGTACGACCCGGCGAACCACAACATCATCTCCAACGCCTCCTGCACCACCAACTGTGTGGCGCCGATGGCCAAGGTTCTCGACGAGAACTTCGGCATCGTCAAGGGCCTGATGACGACGGTTCACGCGTACACGAACGACCAGCGCATCCTGGACTTCCCGCACTCGGACCTGCGCCGCGCCCGCGCCGCCGCCGAGAACATCATCCCGACCACGACCGGTGCCGCCAAGGCCACCGCCCTGGTCCTCCCGCAGCTCAAGGGCAAGCTGGACGGCATCGCCATGCGCGTGCCGGTCCCGACCGGTTCGGCCACCGACCTGGTCGTGACGCTGCAGCGCGAGGTCACCAAGGACGAGGTCAACGCCGCGTTCAAGAAGGCCTCCGAGGACGGCGACCTCAAGGGCTACCTGGCGTACACCGAGGACGAGATCGTCTCCTCGGACATCGTCAGCGACCCGGCCTCCTGCACCTTCGACTCCTCCCTGACCATGGTCCAGGAGGGCACCACGGTGAAGATCCTCGGCTGGTACGACAACGAGTGGGGCTACTCCAACCGCCTCGTCGACCTCACGGTCTTCGTCGGCGGCCAGCTCTAACTCCCAGAGCAGGCACCTCGATGTGAGCCAGGGCTCGGGCAGCGCGACG
Organism: Streptomyces sp. NPDC042002; assembly: GCF_055588305.1. Lineage (NCBI taxonomy): Bacteria > Bacillati > Actinomycetota > Actinomycetes > Kitasatosporales > Streptomycetaceae > Streptomyces > Streptomyces sp. NPDC042002. Next base: position 430,431 of record NZ_JBVJCT010000001.1, read on the forward strand.
CCGCGCTGTCCGAGCCCTGTGCTACGTAGTGATCGATCAGCCCTCTCGGATCTGAAGAGCCTTCCCTAGGAGTCCCTTTATGAAGACGATCGACGAGCTTCTCGCCGAAGGCGTGGACGGCAAGCGGGTCTTCGTCCGCGCCGACCTCAACGTGCCGCTGGCAGGCGGCCTCATCACCGACGACGGCCGCATCCGCGCCGTCCTCCCCACGGTCAAGGCCCTGGCCGAGGCGGGCGCCAAGGTCATCGTCGCCTCGCACCTGGGCCGCCCCAAGGGCGCCCCGGACCCGGCGTTCTCCCTCCTCCAGCCCGCCGAGCGACTCGGTGAACTGCTCGGCGCGCCGGTCGCGTTCGCGCAGGACACGGTCGGCCCCGCCGCCCACGACGCGGTCAACGGCCTCCAGCCCGGCCAGGTCGCGGTCATCGAGAACCTCCGCTTCAACGCCGGCGAGACGTCCAAGGACGACACCGAGCGCGGCGAGTTCGCCGACCAGCTCGCGGCCCTGGCCGACGTCTACGTGGGCGACGGCTTCGGCGCCGTGCACCGCAAGCACGCCTCCGTGTACGACCTCCCGGCCCGTCTGCCGCACTACGCCGGCTACCTCATCGCCACCGAGGTCGGCGTCCTGAAGAAGCTCACCGACGACGTCCGGCGGCCTTACGTCGTCGCGCTCGGCGGCTCCAAGGTCTCCGACAAGCTCGCCGTCATCGACCAGCTGCTCGGCAAGGCCGACCGCATCCTGATCGGCGGCGGCATGGCCTTCACCTTCCTCAAGGCCAAGGGCTACGAGGTCGGCTCCTCCCTCCTGCAGGAGGACCAGATCCCGGCCGTCACCGAGTACATGGAGCGCGCCGAGAAGCTGGGCGTCGAGCTGGTGCTCCCGGTCGACGTCGTGGTCTCCCCCGGATTCCCGGACCTGAAGGCCAAGGCGCCCACCGAGCCCACCGCCGTCGACGCGGACAAGATGCCCGAGGGGCAGCTCGGCCTGGACATCGGCCCGAAGACCGGCACCCTGTACGCGACCAAGCTCGCCGACGCCGAGACCGTGTTCTGGAACGGTCCCATGGGCGTCTTCGAGCACCCCGACTACGCCGAGGGCACCAAGGCGGTCGCCCAGGCTCTGGTCGAGTCCAAGGGCTTCACCGTCGTCGGCGGGGGCGACTCCGCCGCCGCGGTGCGCACCCTCGGTTTCGACGAGACCGCATTCGGCCACATCTCGACCGGTGGCGGCGCCTCCCTCGAATACCTCGAGGGCAAGACGCTCCCCGGCCTCGCCGCACTGGAGGACTGACCTAGATGAGCACGCGCACGCCGCTGATGGCGGGCAACTGGAAGATGAACCTCAACCACCTCGAGGCCATCGCGCACGTCCAGAAACTCGCCTTCGCCCTGGCGGACAAGGACTACGACGCCTGTGAGGTCGCCGTCCTGCCGCCCTTCACCGACCTGCGCTCCGTGCAGACCCTGGTCGACGGCGACAAGCTCAAGATCAAGTACGGTGCCCAGGACCTCTCGGCGCAGGACTCCGGTGCCTACACCGGCGAGATCTCCGGCTCGATGCTGGCCAAGCTGAAGTGCACGTACGTGGCCGTCGGCCACTCCGAGCGCCGCCAGTACCACAACGAGACCGACGAGATCGTGAACGCCAAGGTCAAGGCCGCCTACAAGCACGGTCTGACCCCGATCCTGTGCGTGGGCGAGGAACTGGACGTCCGCGAGGCCGGCAACCACGTCGCGCACACGCTCGGGCAGGTCGAGGGCGGTCTCAAGGACCTCCCGGCCGAGCAGGCGGAGTCCGTCGTGATCGCGTACGAGCCTGTCTGGGCCATCGGCACCGGCAAGGTCTGCGGTGCCGACGACGCGCAGGAGGTCTGCGCCGCGATCCGCGCCAAGCTCGCCGAGCTGTACTCCCAGGAGCTGGCCGACCGGGTCCGTATCCAGTACGGCGGCTCGGTGAAGTCCGGAAACGTCGCCGAGATCATGGCGAAGCCCGACATCGACGGCGCTCTGGTCGGCGGCGCGTCGCTCGACGCCGACGAGTTCGTCAAGATCGTCCGGTTCCGCGACCAGTAAGTATGCGGTAGCGGCGATTCGTCGTACCCTTGCGGGGGTCTGGTGCCATCGCGCCGGACCCCCGTCGTCCATCCAGTTCCGAGGAAGTTGGTCCAGCCGTGGTTTTGGGGTTCGAGATCGCCCTGATCGTCTTCAGCCTGCTGCTGATGCTGCTGGTGCTGATGCACAAGGGAAAGGGCGGCGGCCTGTCCGACATGTTCGGTGGCGGCATGCAGTCGTCCGTCGGCGGTTCCTCGGTCGCCGAGCGCAACCTCGACCGCATCACTCTGATGATCGGTCTGCTCTGGTTCGCGTGCATCGTCGCGCTCGGTATTCTGATGAAGATCAACTACTGATCACTGGCCGGCATCGGCACAACAGCACAACTGCACATTACACAAGCACATTCCGCACGTAAGGCCCCATGTCCGGTACGCGCCTCCAGGCGCCGCCTATCATGGGGCTTGCGTCTAGGGGTGGGGATGTAACTCCAATCACTGGACGCGCGTTGGGCCTTACGTAGACTGAGGCGCTCGCAGCGAAGCGTCACGCCGACTCGTTTCGCGGCACCATCACGCAGGGAGTTACGACCGTGGCAAGTGGCAACGCGATCCGAGGAAGCCGGGTCGGGGCGGGGCCGATGGGTGAGGCCGAGCGCGGCGAGTCCGCGCCGCGGCTGCGCATCTCCTTCTGGTGCTCCAACGGGCACGAGACGCAGCCCAGCTTCGCCAGCGACGCGCAGGTTCCCGACACCTGGGACTGTCCGCGCTGCGGCTTCCCCGCCGGACAGGACCGGGACAACCCGCCGGACCCGCCGCGAACCGAGCCCTACAAGACGCACCTCGCGTACGTGCGGGAGCGGCGCAGCGACGCGGACGGCGAGGCGATCCTCGCCGAGGCGCTCGCCAAACTGCGGGGCGAAATCTAGGAGTTGAGAGCCGGCCGGGCGCCCACGGGTGTCTGGCCGGAACCGTTTCACGGCGACGTCGAGGCCGGGACACCGCCCCGTCGCCGGGTCCGCCGCGCCCGGATATCCGTGCCGCGGGCTGATTGTTCTGCCGCGCCCCGGACGCTCGAATTCGTACCGCGCCCGATGCTCGTACCGCGCCCGGATCCTGGACCCGGTCACGCTGATGCAGCAGCGCGGACCGGAATTCACGCCGGTGCTCGTCAGCCCGGCGTTCCGCGCGGTCTCCGGCTCGGGCGCCCGGCTCGGTGACCCTGCCGGGCGGCGTGGGCGCGGCGGCCCGCGGGCCGGGCGGACCGGCACCGTTCGCGGCCGCACTCCTCACCTTCGCCGTCATCGCGCTGACACCTGCGGTCAAGCGGGACGTATCTGTTGTTGAGCCGGAGGACGCACGACGACAGCTCGTGTCCTGCCCTGATCAATTAGGTTGGGACCGGCAGCGGGGCAAGGTACGCAGCAGCACAGGCAGGAAAGAAGGCGGAAGTCCGAGATGAACGCAGAAAGCCGTACCCGGCTCAACCAGACACCCGAGTGGACCGCTCTGGCCAAGCACCGCGAGGAACTCGCGGGCACCCATCTGCGCGACCTGTTCGCGGCCGATCCCGGGCGCGGTTCCGGCTACTCGCTCCAGGTCGGCGATCTGCACGTCGACTACTCCAAGCACCTGGTCACCGACGAGACGCTGCGGCTGCTGCGTGAGCTGGCCGCGGCGACCGACGTGTTCGGGCTGCGGGACGCGATGTTCCGGGGCGAGAAGATCAACGTGACCGAGGACCGCGCGGTGCTGCACACCGCGCTGCGCGCGCCGCGGGACGCGGTCGTCGAGGTCGACGGGGAGAACGTCGTGCCGGCCGTGCACGCCGTGCTCGACAAGATGGCCGGCTTCGCCGAGCGGGTCCGCTCGGGCGAGTGGACCGGACACACCGGCAAGCGCATCAAGAACATCGTCAACATCGGCATCGGCGGCTCCGACCTCGGCCCGGCGATGGCGTACGAGGTGCTGCGCCCGTTCACCGACCGCTCGCTGACCGTGCGGTTCGTGTCGAACGTGGACGGCGCTGATCTGCACGAGGCCGTGCGGGACCTGGACCCGGCGGAGACGCTGTTCGTCATCGCCTCGAAGACGTTCACCACGATCGAGACGATCACGAACGCCACCTCGGCGCGCGACTGGCTGCTGACCGGTCTGAAGGCCGGGCCGGAGGCGGTGGCGCGGCACTTCGTGGCGCTGTCGACGAACTCCGAGAAGGTCTCCGGCTTCGGGATCGACACGGCCAACATGTTCGAGTTCTGGGACTGGGTCGGCGGCCGTTACTCCTACGACTCGGCGATCGGTCTCTCGCTGATGATCGCGATCGGCCCGGACCGCTTCCGCGAGATGCTCAACGGCTTCCATCTCGTCGACGAGCACTTCCGCACGGCTCCCGCGGAGTCCAACGTCCCGTTGCTGCTTGGCCTGTTGGGCGTCTGGTACGGCAACTTCCACGACGCGCAGTCGCACGCCGTGCTGCCGTACTCGCACTACCTGTCGAAGTTCACGGCCTATCTCCAGCAGCTCGACATGGAGTCCAACGGCAAGTCCGTGGACCGTGACGGGCGTCCGGTCGAGTGGCAGACCGGTCCGGTGGTGTGGGGCACGCCCGGCACCAACGGGCAGCACGCGTACTACCAGTTGATCCACCAGGGCACGAAGCTGATCCCCGCCGACTTCATCGGTTTCGCCGAGCCCGTGGCCGACCTGCTGCCGGGTCTGGTCGCCCAGCACGACCTGTTGATGGCGAACTTCTTCGCGCAGACGCAGGCGCTGGCCTTCGGCAAGACCCCGGACGAGGTACGCGCCGAGGGGGTGCCCGAGGAACTGGTGCCGCACAAGACGTTCGAGGGCAACCACCCGACGACCACGATCCTCGGGCGGGAGCTGACCCCTTCGGTCCTGGGCCAGCTCATCGCCCTCTACGAGCACAAGGTGTTCGTCCAGGGCGCGATCTGGAACATCGACTCCTTCGACCAGTGGGGCGTCGAACTCGGCAAGGTCCTCGCCAAGCGCGTCGAGCCCGCCCTCACCGAGGGCGCGGACGTGCCGGGACTGGACGAGTCGACCAAGGCCCTGGTCGCCAAGTACCGCACGCTGCGCGGCCGTTAGGCCCCGAAATGCGGGGAAGTGGGCGGTGGGAGTCCGCCCGCTTCCCGTCATGCCTGGCGGTCGCGACGGCGATCGTCCGGGGGAGCGGAGTTCGGACGGTTCGCCTGGTATGTCCACAGCGGCCCTTCGGACACGCGTTGCAGGGAGTGGCGGCCGGTTCTGTCAAGTGAACCGAGCGTTGTCACGTACACCCTCACGTCATGTGTTCGATTTCTTCACAACAAGCACATATCGCGTCGACGATCTTCGGTGTGCCGGAACGGGTCAGCTGATAGGGAGATACCTCCAGGGGGGCCTGTGACGGTGGCGACCCCTGTGCATGGCGCTCAGGAGGTATTCACCGTATGCCCGATCAGTCCCGGACCGTGTCCGCTTCTGTCAGCGATCCCGGTCTCGACCGGCTGAAGGCCGTTCTCGACGGCTGGCGCAACTCCCTGCTGGACATGGGCGGGCGCAACCGGCTGCTGAACTTCCGGCACACCAGAACGGCGACCCTGGAGATCACGACGCCCTCCGCCGGCGTTCTCCTCTCCGATCTCGCCAAAGGCTGGGAGTTCGCCTCCGTCGTCGAGACGGCGGACGCCGAAGAGGCGGGTGAGGAGGTGACGGCCGACGAAGGGACCGGGGCCGTCGGCCGACGGCTCCGGACGGGGCTGGTCACGCAGAAGGCCACCCAGGCCTCGCTGGACGGCTCGCTGTACCAACTGCGGCAGAAGTCCGGCCAGATGTACAACGACTACGGCCTGTGGGTGCTGTGGCTCGGCGTCGGCATGCTCGACTGGCGTGAGGCCGGCGCCGATCAGAGCAGCACCGCTCCGCTGCTCCTCGTCCCGGTCGAGCTCCGCCGGGACAGCGCCCGGCGCTATCGCCTCCATCTGGCCGACGACCAGGACCGTATCCACAATCCGGCGCTCGCCGTGAAGCTGGAGCGGCTCGGGGTGGACTGGAGCCCGGTCACCGCCACGGATGTCGCGGACCTGCGCACCGTGATGTCCGCCGCCCGTTCGGTCGCGGCAGGCCTGAAGGACTGGTCGGTGGACGAGCGGGTGGTGCTCGGACTGTTCGCCTCGCACCGGGAGGCCATGTACCAGGACCTCCAGCAGAACGAGGAGCAGGTCCTCGCCCATCCGCTGGTCCGGGCCGTCGCCCTCGGCCCCGATGCCGGCCTGCCCGATGACCTGATCGCCTTCGAACCGGCGGACCTGGACCGTATCGACGACGTCCAGCTGCCCGAGCGGACACCCCTGGTCCTCGACGCCGACGCCTCACAGCGGCAGTGCGTCGCCGCCGCCCTCGACCAGCGGTCCTTCGTCATGAGCGGCCCGCCCGGCACCGGTAAGAGCCAGACCATCACCAACATGATCGCCGCGCTCATGCACGCCGGGCGCAGCGTGCTGTTCGTCAGCGAGAAGGCCGCGGCGCTCGACGTCGTACAGAACCGGCTGCGCGGCGTGGGCCTCGGCGACTTCGTGATGGCCCTGCACAGCGGTGACACGAGCAAGAAGGCGGTCGCCACCGAACTCGCGCGGGTGCTGACCACCGAGGTCCGCGTCACCGGCGCCGCCGAGCACGAACTGGAGCGGGCCCGCAAGCTGCGTGAGGGGCTGTCCGCCTACGCCGCCGCGATGAACGAGACCCGTGAGCCGCTGGGGCGCAGCCTGCACGACGTGCTCGGACGTCTGGTCCTGCTGGAGCAGTCCGGCACGCCGAAGCTGCCGCTGGCCGCGGAGAACGCGAAGGTCGTCCGGGGCCTGACCGCCGGTGCCCTCCAGGAACTCGCCACCGCCTCCCGGACGATCGGGCGCGCCTGGCGCCCGGCCGCCGAAGGAGAGTCCTTCCCCTGGCGCGGACTGACCGGCGACTCCCCGCATCAGGTGGTCTCCGAGGCCGCGGAGGCCCTGGGCGCCCTGGTGACGGCGACGGGACGCCGCCCCTTCGCGGCGACGCAGGACGAACCCCGGTCGGTGCGCGAGGTCCGGCAGGCGGTGCGCTCCTTGAGGGAGGGGCTCCCGGACCCGGAGACCTCGCCGGAGGGGGCGGCGTCGGCGGACGGAGGCCTGCCCGACGACGTGTCGGCACAACTGGCCCAGCTCGCCGACCTGTTCGGCCTGCCGAAGGCGGACCGCGCCGAGGCGGCGTTCGCCCTGTGCGAGCTCGCCGATCTGACGAGCGCCGGGCACCGGCCCCCGCGTGGATGGTTCGACTCCGACGTCCTTCAGCGGGCCCACGCGGCGGCGGGGGAACTGCGCCAGGCCCTGGACGCCGAGGCCGCGGCCCGCGGCACGGCCTCGGACGTCTTCGGCGAGCAGGTGCTCCGATGCGCCGAACTCCCGGAACTGGTGGACCGGTTCGCCGGTCGGCACCGTGGTCTGATGGGACGCCTCTCCTCCCGGTACAAGGACGACCGCGCAGCCGTGACCGCGCTCACGCGCGGCGGTGTCTGGGACAAGTCGCTGCCGGGCCGGCTGGAGCAGGCGCTCGTGTGGCGCGACACCGCCGCAGGGCTGGGTCACCTGACGGACCGTCATGTCGCCCTCCTCGGACGGTACATGCCGCGTGACCGGGAAGCCCTGGCGGACCTCGACCGGGCGCTGTCCACCGCCGACCGTATCGCCGTACTGACCCAGGACGCCGACCGCCGGGACCTGCTCGCCGAACGGCTCGCCTGCGACGCCGACACGGACCGGCTCCCGCAGCTGCTCGCCGAGAACATCCGTCACTCGCTGGGTACTTGGTGTGCCACGGCCGGCGCTCGGGCCGATCGCTGGACCCGGTCCGTCACCGCCCTGCTCGGCCTGTTCGACACCGCCCGCCGCACTCAGCTCTCGCCCGGTGTGCTGGGCCTCTTCGACCAGGCCGAGCGGTCGATCGAAGCCCTCCGCGGTGACGAGCAGGGCCCCGACGTGTGGCACGCCTACGTGGACGGCCTCGCCGTACTCGCCCGGCACGGCGCGGACGACCTCGTGGTGAGCGCGGCCGAGCGCGGTGTCGACCCAGGCCGGCTGGCCGACGTCGTCGAGCAGGCGCTGCTGCGCGCCTGGGCCGACGGCATCCTCGCCACGGACAAGCGGCTGCGCAGCTCCCGCTCCGACGACCTCGACGCGCGCGTGGCCGACTTCCAGGAGGCCGACCGCCGGCTGATCGCCGCCGCGGGCGGCGCCGTCATCGAGGCCTGCAACAAGCGGCGCCCACGCCGGTTCGCCGGGGGAGCGGGGGCCGTCATCGTCCGGGAGGCGGAGAAGAAGACCCGGCACATGCCGGTGCGTGAACTGCTCGGCAGAACCCGCGACGTCGTCCAGTCGATCAAGCCGTGCTTCATGATGAGCCCGCTGACCGTCAGTCAGTTCCTGCCGCCGGACTTCCACTTCGACGTGGTGGTCTTCGACGAGGCCTCCCAGGTGCGGCCCAGCGACGCGGTCAACTGCGTCTACCGGGGACGCACCCTCGTCGTGGCCGGTGACGACAAGCAGTTGCCGCCGACCTCGTTCTTCGACTCCTCGGTCGACGACGACTCCGACGAGTACGCGGAGGACGTCCCGGACTCCTTCGAATCCCTGCTGCACGCCTGCAAGGCCGGCGCCATGCGCGAACTGCCGTTGTGCTGGCACTACCGCAGCCGACACGAGAACCTGATCACCTTCAGCAACCGCGAGTTCTACGGCAACGCCATGGTGACCTTCCCCGGAGCGCTGGACGAGGGCAACGACGTCGGCGTCGCCCTTCTCCAGGCCGACGGCGTGTACGACAGGGGCGGGCGGCGCGACAACCGCCTCGAAGCGGACTTCGTCGCCCGACGCGTCCTCCACCACTTCGACACCCGCCCCGGCAGGACCCTCGGCGTCGTCGCGCTCTCCCAGGCCCAGGCGTCGGCGATCGACCAGGCCGTGCAGCAGGCGCGGCTCGCGCGCCCCGACCTCGACCACTGCTTCACCGAGGACCGTCTGGACGGCTTCTTCGTCAAGAACCTGGAATCGGTCCAGGGCGACGAGCGCGATGTGATGATCATGTCCGTGGGCTACGGCCCCGACGAGCACGGCAAGCTGGGGCTGAACTTCGGCCCCATCAACAAGGGCGGTGGCTGGCGCCGCCTCAACGTGGCGGTGACCCGCGCCCGCTACCGCATGGAGGTCGTCTCGTCCTTCCGGGGTACGAGCCTGGCCGACAGCCCGAACGAGAGCGTGCAGTACCTGAAGCGCTATCTCGAATACGCCGAGAACGGACCGTCCGTCCTCGCTCGCGACGTTCTCCAGGCGGACGCCGAGCCGGACAGCCCGTTCGAGGAGTCCGTCCTCGCGGTCCTGCGGGACTGGGGCTACCGGGTCCAGCCGCAGGTCGGCGTCGCCGGCTACCGCATCGACCTCGGTCTGCGCCACCCGCGGCTGCCCGGTGCCTACGCGCTCGGCATCGAGTGCGACGGTGCCATGTACCACTCCTCCAAGGCCGCCCGGGACCGGGACCGGTTGCGTGAGCAGGTCCTGAACGGGCTCGGCTGGCGGCTCCACCGCATCTGGGGCACCGACTGGTACCGCGGTCGCGCCGCCGCGGAGCTGCGGTTGCGGGAGGCGGTCGAACAGGCGATCGCCCAGGGGCCACTCGCCGCGTCGGTCACGGTGCCCGCCGGCTTTCCGTCACCCTCGGGGGAGACACCTTCCGGGGAACGGACACCTCCCGGGGAGCCGGCTCCTTCTGGAGAGCGGGCCGAACCGGTCGCCGTGGACGGCACCGGAGGGCAGCCGGCCGCGCCGCTCCTTTCCCGGACGCCGGAACCGGCTGAGCCGGCGTATGAACGGGTGCCGGTCGACAGCGGCGCGGAGCGGGGGTGGAGCACTCCGTACCGGACCGAAGCGGTCGCGCTGCGGCCGCGCCACGAACTGCACACGCCGGAGGCCCGGCCCGTACTGCGCAGCCTGCTGGCGCGGGTCATCGAGGTCGAGGGGCCCATCCACGAGGAGCTGTTGGTGCAGCGGGCCCGCGAGGCATGGGGGGTCGGCCGGGCGGGCAGCCGCATCCGGGACAACGTCCGGGAGGTGGCGCGGACGCTGGTCTGCTCGGGGCTCGTCTCCATGGACGGAGCGTTCTTCGACGCGGAGGGCCACGACGTGGTCAGCGCCCGGCGTCCCGGGGACGGCGACACGGCCCGCAAGGTCCTGCACATCGCCCCCGCCGAGCGGCATGTGGCCCTGTGTGAGCTGGCCGCCGAGTGTCCGGGCATGTCCGAGGACGAACTGATCAAGCAGGCCTGCGAGTTCTTCGGCTGGCGGCGCACGGGCAAGGACATCCGCGACTGCCTGGCGGCCGACACCGCGGAACTGCACCGGCAGGGCCGCCTGGAAGGCGGACCGGAGCGCATCAACGCGGCCCGCTGACGGACCTGCCCCCCGGCCGGGGGCAGGTCAGGCCCAGGCCAGGACTACGGCAGAAGCCGACGGACAGGGGCGAAGCCCGACGAGGGACGGGCGACCCGGCGACGGGGGCCGGGGGTGAGGCCCCACGGGCGACTGGACCGGGGTCAGGCGGCGAGCCCGACCGGCGACGGGACCAGGAGGCAGGGGCGCGTTCCCACCTGCGGCGACGGGGTCAGAGGGAAGGGTGGGGCGGCAGGGGCGGATGGCCCTGCCGCCCCTTCTCAGGCGGAAGCCGGAGGATAGAGCGACCGCGGCAGTTGGGACGCCGCTGCCGTGTCCAGGAGCCACAGGGTGCGTGAGCGCCCGTAGGCACCCGCGGCCGGGGCCTGGATCTCACCCGCGCCGGACAGGGCGATGGCGGCAGCCTCCGCCTTGTCCTCGCCGGCCGCGAGCAGCCACACCTCGCGGGCGGAGCGGATCGCGGGCAGGGTCAGCGAGATCCGGGTCGGCGGCGGCTTGGGCGCTCCGTGCACGCCGACCACCGTCCGCTCCGTCTCCCGCACCGCGGGCAGCTCCGGGAAGAGCGAGGCCACGTGGGTGTCCGGGCCGACGCCCAGCATGAGGACGTCGAAGGCCGGAACCGAGCCGTGGTTCTCCGGCCCGGCGGCCTTCGCGAGCTCCGCCGCGTACGCCTCCGCCGCCGCCTCCACGTCGGCGCCAAACGGACCGTCGGAGGCGGGCATCGAGTGCACCCGGGCCGGGTCCAGCGGCACCGCGTCGAGCAGGGCCGCGCGGGCCTGCGTGTCATTGCGCTCGGGATCGCCCTCGGGGAGGTACCGCTCGTCGCCCCACCACAGGTCGAGACGCGCCCAGTCGACGGCGTCCCGGGCGGGCGCGGACGCGAGCGCCGCGAGCAGCCCGTTGCCGTTGCGCCCGCCGGTGAGCACGATCGAGGCGTAGCCGCGCGAGGCCTGTGCGTCCACGATCTTCGTGATCAGCCGCGCCGCCGCGGCCTGGGCCATCAGTTCCTTGTCGCGGTGGACGACGAGCTGCGGAGTGTTCACTCGGCGGCCGCCCGGTCCGCCGCGGCCTTCTTGGCGAGCGCCTTCTCGGCCACCCCGGCGGGGGAGTCCTTGGCGGCCGGGGCCGCCTTCGTGGCGGTCGCGGTACCGCCCGAGGACCCGCCCCCGGCGGTGTCCGCCCCCGCGTTCAGCCGGTCCACCCCGTAGCGCAGCGCCGAGGCGTAGGTGTCGTCCGGGTCGAGGCGGCGCAGCTCCTCCGCCATCAGCTCGGCCGTGTCGCGGCGCTGGAGCGCCACCGCGCGGTCGGGCTGCCCCTGGATGGACAGCGTCGCGAGCGTGCCGTCGGCGCGGTCCAGGACGATCGGGCCGCAGCTCGTCTCCAGCCGCACCGCGGTGAGGCCGGGGCCCGCGGACAGCGACCGCTTGACGGGGACCTCAAGCCGGTCCGCGAGCCACATCGCGAGCAGCTCGCAGCTCGGGTTGAACTCCTCGCCCTCCACCTCGACCGCGTCCACGTCGCAGGTGACCTGGTCCAGGGCCGCGGCCAGCATCGAACGCCAGGGCGTGATGCGGGTCCACGAGAGGTCCGTGTCACCGGGGGTGTAGGCCTCGGCGCGGGCGTTGAGCTCCCGTACCGGAGCCTCGGCGGCGTAGGTGTCGGTCACCCGGCGCTGGGCGAGCGAGCCGAGCGGGTCCTTCGCCGGGTCGAGCGGCGCGTTCACCGGCCACCAGACGACGACGGGCGCGTCCGGCAGCAGCAGCGGCAGGACGACCGACTGGGCGTGGTTGATCACCTCGCCGTACAGGCGCAGCACCACCGTCTCGCCGGTGCCCGCCTCCGCCCCGAGCCGTACCTCGGCGTCGAGCCGCGACTTCGTGCGGTCGCGGGGCGAGCGGGAGACGCGCTTGATGACCACGAGGGTGCGCGAGGGGTGCTCGCGCGAGGCCTCGTTGGCGGCCTTCAGGGCGTCGTAGGCGTTCTCCTCGTCGGTGACGATGACGAGGGTGAGCACCATGCCGACGGCGGGGGTGCCGATGGCGCGGCGGCCCTGGACGAGCGCCTTGTTGACCTTGCTGGCCGTGGTGTCCGTGAGATCGGTCTTCATGGGCGACGCCAGCTCCGTCCGTCTCGCTCGAGCATTTCGTCCGCCTCGACGGGACCCCAGGTGCCCGAGGGGTACTGCGCGGGCTTGCCGTGCTTGTCCCAGTACCGCTCGATCGGGTCGAGGATCTTCCAGGACAGCTCGACCTCCTCGGTGCGCGGGAAGAGGTTCGAGTCACCGAGCAGCACGTCGAGGATCAGCCGCTCGTACGCCTCCGGGCTCGACTCCGTGAAGGACTCGCCGTACGCGAAGTCCATCGAGACGTCCCGGATCTCCATCGAGGTGCCGGGCACCTTGGAGCCGAAGCGGACCGTGACGCCCTCGTCGGGCTGGACGCGGAAGACGATCGCGTTCTGGCCCAGCTCCTCCGTCGCCGTGTGGTCGAAGGGGGAGTGCGGGGCGCGCTGGAAGACGACCGCGATCTCGGTGACGCGGCGGCCCAGACGCTTGCCGGTGCGCAGGTAGAACGGGACTCCCGCCCAGCGGCGGTTGTCCACCTCCACCTTGATCGCGGCGAACGTGTCGGTCTTCGACTTGGGGTCGATGCCGTCTTCCTGGAGGTAGCCGACGACCTTCTCGCCGCCCTGCCACCCCGCCGCGTACTGGCCGCGGACCGTGCTCTTGCCCAGGTCCTTGGGCAGCCTGGTCGCGCCGAGCACCTTGGTCTTCTCCGCGGCGAGCGCGTCCGCGTCGAAGGAGGAGGGCTCCTCCATGGCGGTCAGCGCCATCAGCTGGAGCAGGTGGTTCTGGATGACGTCACGGGCGGCGCCGATACCGTCGTAGTAGCCGGCCCGGCCGCCGATGCCGATGTCCTCGGCCATCGTGATCTGGACGTGGTCGACGAAGGACCGGTTCCAGATCGGCTCGAACATCGTGTTGGCGAAGCGGAGCGCCAGAATGTTCTGGACGGTCTCCTTGCCCAGGTAGTGGTCGATGCGGAAGACCTGGTCCGGGGCGAAGACCTCGTGCACGATCGCGTTGAGGTCCTCGGCCGACTTGAGGTCGTGGCCGAAGGGCTTCTCGATGACGGCGCGGCGCCAGGAGCCGTTCGACTGGTCCGCCAGCTTGTGCTTCTTCAGCTGCTGGATGACCACCGGGAAGGCGGACGGCGGCACGGACAGGTAGAAGGCGAAGTTGCCGCCCGTGCCCTGGGCCTTGTCCAGCTCGTCGATCGTGGAGCGCAGCCGGTCGAAGGCGTCGTCGTCGTCGAACGTGCCCTGCACGAAGCGCATGCCCTGGACGAGCTGCTGCCAGACCTCCTCGCGGAAGGGCGTACGGGCGTGCTCCTTGACCGCGTCGTGGACCTCCTGGGCGAAGTCCTCGTGGGCCCACTCGCGACGGGCGAACCCGACGAGGGAGAAGCCCGGCGGCAGCAGTCCGCGGTTGGCTAGGTCGTACACCGCGGGCATCAGCTTTTTACGTGACAAATCGCCCGTGACGCCGAAGATGACCAGGCCCGACGGCCCCGCGATACGCGGGAGCCGTCGGTCTGCGGGGTCACGCAGCGGGTTGCTGCTCGACAAGATTTCAGCCCTCCGAAGGGGCGAGGCGCTGGAGCTCCGCCTCGGTCGACTTGAGCAGGTCGTTCCAGGCGGACTCGAACTTCTCGACGCCCTCGTCCTCAAGGAGCTGGACCACGTCGGCGTAGGCGATCCCGAGCTTCTCGACGGCGTCGAGTTCGGCGCGGGACTGCTCGTACGTACCGGCGATGGTGTTGCCGGTGATCTGACCGTGGTCCTCGGTGGCCTCCAGAGTGGCCTCCGGCATGGTGTTCACCGTGTTCGGCGCGACCAGCTCGTCGACGTACAGGGTGTCCTTGTACGCCGGGTCCTTGACGCCGGTCGAGGCCCACAGCGGACGCTGCTTGTTGGCCTGCGCCCGGTCGAGGACGGCCCAGCGGTCGGTGGAGAAGACCGCCTCGTACGCCTCGTACGCGAGCCGGGCGTTGGCGACGCCCGCCTTGCCGCGGGCGGCCTTGGCCTCGGGGGTGCCCAGGGCGTCGAGCCGCTTGTCGATCTCGGTGTCCACGCGGGACACGAAGAAGGACGCCACGGAGTGGATCTTCGAGAGGTCCAGGCCGCGCTCCTTGGCCTTCTCCAGGCCGAGGAGGAAGGCCTCCATGACCTCGCGGTAGCGCTCCAGCGAGAAGATCAGCGTGACGTTGACGCTGATACCGAGGCCGATGACCTCGGTGATCGCCGGCAGACCCGCCTTGGTGGCCGGGATCTTGATGAGGGTGTTGGGGCGGTCCACCAGCCAGGCCAGCTGCTTGGCCTCGGCGACGGTCGCGGGGGTGTTGTGCGCCAGGCGCGGGTCGACCTCGATCGAGACCCGGCCGTCCTGGCCGCCGGTCGCGTCGAAGACGGGGCGCAGGATGTCGGCGGCGTCGCGGACGTCCGCCGTGGTGATCATGCGGATGGCTTCCTCGACGGTGACCTTGCGGGCGGCGAGTTCGGAAACCTGCTGCTCGTAACCGTCTCCGCTGCTGATCGCCTTCTGGAAGATCGACGGGTTGGTGGTGACGCCCACGACGTGCTGCTGGTCGATCAGCTCGGCAAGGTTGCCGGACGTGATCCGCTTGCGCGACAGGTCGTCCAGCCAGATCGCGACGCCTTCCTCGGAGAGGCGCTTGAGTGCGTCTGTCATGGAAATTGCATCTCCTACGTGTCGTATGTCGGCGTCAGCGCTGGGCTGCGGCGATCGATTCCCGGGCGACTTCGGCGACGTTCTCGGCAGTGAAACCGAATTCGCGGAAGAGCACCTTGCCGTCGGCCGAAGCACCGAAGTGCTCCAGCGAAACAATGCGTCCGGCGTCCCCGACGAATCGGTGCCAGGTGAGACCGATTCCGGCCTCGACCGAGACACGGGCCTTCACCGACGGCGGCAGGACGCTGTCCCGGTACCCCTGGTCCTGCTCGTCGAACCACTCCACGCACGGCATGGACACGACCCGCGTGGGGATGCCCGCCGCCTGGAGCCGCTCACGCGCCTCGACGGCCACGTGCACCTCGGAGCCGGTGCCGATCAGGATGACCTCGGGCGTGCCGCCCTCGGCCTCGAACAGCACGTATCCGCCCTTGGCGGCGTTCTCGTCGGCCTCGTACGTCGGCACGCCCTGACGGGTCAGCGCCAGACCGTGCGGGGCGCCCTTGCCGTACACCTTGGTGTAGCGCTTGAGGATCTCGCGCCAGGCGATGGCCGTCTCGTTGGCGTCCGCGGGACGGACGACGTTGAGGCCGGGGATGGCGCGCAGCGAGGCGAGGTGCTCGACCGGCTGGTGCGTCGGGCCGTCCTCGCCGAGGCCGACGGAGTCGTGCGTCCAGACGTACGTCACCGGCAGGTGCATCAGGGCCGACAGGCGGACCGAGTTGCGCATGTAGTCGGAGAAGACCAGGAAGGTGCCGCCGTAGATACGGGTGTTGCCGTGCAGCGCGATGCCGTTCATCTCCGCGGCCATGGAGTGCTCGCGGATGCCGAAGTGGATCGTGCGGCCGTACGGGTCGGCCTCCGCCAGCGGGTTGTCCGCCGGGAGGAACGAGCTGTTCTTGTCGATCGTGGTGTTGTTCGAGCCGGCCAGGTCGGCCGAGCCGCCCCACAGCTCGGGGATGACCGCGCCGAGGGCCTGGAGGACCTTGCCGGACGCGGCGCGGGTGGCGACACCCGTGCCCGCCTCGAAGGCGGGGAGCTTCTCCTCCCAGCCGGCCGGCAGCTCGGTCGCGGCGATGCGGTCGTACTCCGCCGCGCGCTCCGGGCTGGCGGTACGCCAGGCGGCGTAGCCCTTCTCCCACTCGGCCTTGGCCTGCGCGCCCCGGTCCAGGGCCTGGCGGGTGTGGGCCAGAACCTCGGCGGCGACGTCGAAGGACTTCTCCGGGTCGAAGCCGAGGACGCGCTTGGTGGCCGCGACCTCGTCGTCGCCGAGCGCCGAGCCGTGTGCGGCCTCGGTGTTCTGCGCGTTCGGGGCGGGCCAGGCGATGATCGAGCGCATCGCGATGAACGACGGCTTGTCCGTCACCTTCTTCGCGGCCTCGATGGCGTTGTAGACGGCGTGCGGGTCGAGGTCGCCGTCGGGCTTCGGGGCGACGCGCTGCACATGCCAGCCGTACGCCTCGTAGCGCTTGACCGTGTCCTCGGAGACCGCGGTCTCGGTGTCGCCCTCGATCGAGATGTGGTTGTCGTCCCACAGCAGGACGAGGTTGCCGAGCTTCTGGTGTCCGGCCATGGAGGAGGCCTCCGAGGAGATGCCCTCCTGGAGACAGCCGTCACCGGCGATCGCGTAGATGAAGTGGTCGAACGGGGACTCGCCCTGCGGCGCGTCCGGGTCGAACAGTCCGCGCTCGTAGCGGGCGGCCATCGCCATGCCCACCGCGTTGGCGACACCCTGGCCGAGCGGACCGGTCGTGGTCTCCACGCCCGGCGTGTGGCCGTACTCGGGGTGCCCGGGGGTCCTGCTGCCCCAGGTCCGGAAGGACTCGAGGTCCTCCAGCTCCAGGCCGAACCCGGCCAGGTAGAGCTGGGTGTAGAGGGTCAGGGACGAATGGCCGGCGGACAGCACGAAGCGGTCGCGTCCAACCCAGTCGGGGTCCGCCGGGTCGTGCCGCATCACCTTCTGGAAGAGGGTGTAGGCGGCGGGCGCCAGGCTCATGGCCGTACCGGGATGGCCGTTGCCGACCTTCTGTACGGCATCGGCGGCCAGGACGCGGGCGGTGTCGACCGCCCGCTGGTCCAGCTCGGTCCACTCGAGGTCTGTGGTGGTCGGCTTGGTGCTCACCCTGGGTCAGGGCTCCTCTCCACATGTCACACATGTCGAAATGCCGGTGCACTGGGCGCCCCGGCCGTTGTCGAGCCTACCCCCGTGAGTACGCGCGTCTTTTCGAGTCATTCCAGACTGCCGGGACTCATCGGGATCCGCCTCCCGACTGGGGCGTTCCGTGTTCGACACGTGAATACGGAGCCGCTCGTCCGAGTGCTCAATCGAGTGTCGATCAGCTCTTCCAGCGGTACTCCTCAACACGAGCACACCCCCGCGAATGCCGGGGTCTGGGCAACGTCTACAGTGGCGTGGTACGCGTGAGCCTTTGCGGGGAATTCACCCCTGGGCTCGCTGGGATGTCTCTGTCAGGGGTGTGCGTGACGGCCGTCGAATCCCGTCCTGCCGGTGTTCTCGGGACGAGCAGCAGTCGGGGCCAGCGGCCGTTCGGGGCCCGTCTGAAAGCGTTCGTGGCGCTGACCAAGCCGCGGATCATCGAACTGCTGCTGATCACCACCGTTCCGGTGATGTTCCTTGCCCAGCAGGGCGTGCCCGACCTGAAGCTGGTGCTCCTCACCTGCCTCGGCGGCTTCCTGTCCGCGGGCGGCGCCAACGCGCTGAACATGTACATCGACCGCGATATCGACGCCCTCATGGAGCGCACCTCGCAGCGGCCGCTCGTCACCGGCATGGTCAGCCCGCGTGAGTGCCTCGCGTTCGGCATCGCGCTGGCCGTCGTGTCGACGCTGCTGTTCGGTCTGACCGTCAACTGGCTGTCCGCCTGGCTGTCGCTCGGAGCGCTCCTCTTCTACGTCGTCGTCTACACGATGATCCTCAAACGCCGTACCTCGCAGAACATCGTGTGGGGCGGCATCGCCGGCTGCCTGCCCGTGCTCATCGGCTGGTCGTCCGTCACGGACTCCCTGTCGTGGGCGCCGGCCATCCTCTTCCTCGTCATGTTCTTCTGGACGCCGCCGCACTACTGGCCGCTGTCCATGAAGGTGCGGGACGACTACGCGCGCGTGGGCGTGCCGATGCTGCCGGTGGTCGCGAGCAACAAGGTGGTCGCCCGCCAGATCGTCATCTACAGCTGGGTGATGGTCGCGGTCTCGCTGCTGCTCACCCCGCTCGGGTACACGGGCTGGTTCTACACCGTGGTCGCGCTCGGCGCGGGCGGGTTCTGGCTGTGGGAGGCGCACGGTCTGCAGAACCGCGCCAAGGCCGAGGTGACCGGCGGCAAGCTCAAGGAGATGCGGCTGTTCCACTGGTCGATCACCTACGTGTCGATCCTCTTCGTGGCCGTCGCGGTGGACCCCTTCCTCCGCTGAGACCGCCGGGCGCGGGAGCGCGTGGCCAAGGCCACGCACCCCTCCCGTCGCCGTCTGATCTACCCGTCGGTAGCATCCTGGCCATGGCAGACACCCAGCAGATCGACGAGACCCCCGGCACCGTCCAGGACCCCAGGGCCGAGCGTGCCGCCGCCAAGCTCGCGCACCGGATCGCGGCCTTCTCCAAGGCGCACGGCGGGGCCGAGGCGCAGGTCGCGTACATCGGACAGCGCGGCGCCCGCATCGTGCTCGTCGGCGAGGACGGCGGCTGGGGCGACCTCGTCGCGACGAGCTACGAGATCGCCGAGGACGCCGTGAAGAAGGCCGGGATCACCGTCCACGAGGCCTTCGACGGAGAGTTCGCGGCCAAGGTCAAGACCGGTCCTTACGAGTGGAAGCGCATGGCCGGCATCCAGCTCGGTGGCCCCGCCAACGGCTGACGGATCACCCGTCGCACGGACGGCCGACAATCGTCGGCTGTTCGCACGGGGTGTGCGCGACCAACACCTGACACCCGGCTCAGCCGTTAGGACCTGGAGAGCAACGGTCCATTCACGGGGAGTCCGGATGATCGAAACGCCGTCCCTGGTGGACCAGTACTGCCACGGCGTACTGCGGACGGAGCTGGGTCTCGGCACGTTCGAGACCCACCTCGCCAGGACCGAGGGGCCGCCGGCCGCGGGCACCACGTTCTTCGACACCCAGACCGGGTTCGCCGTACGACGCTGGTGCCCGCCCCTGCTCGGGCTCGAACCGCACTGCACGCCGGCCCGCTATCTGGCCCGGCGCCGCGAACTCGGCGTACTGGAATCGGGCCGCAGACTGCTGCGCGGCAGCGGTATCACCACGTATCTCGTCGACACCGGGCTGCCCGGCGATCTGACCGGACCGGGCGAGATGGCCTCCACGGGAGCCGCCAGGGCGCACGAGATCGTCCGTCTGGAACTGCTCGCCGAACAGGTCGCCGACACCTCCGGAACCGTCGAGTCCTTTCTCGCCAATCTCGCCGAGTCCGTCCACGGAGCCGCCGCGAACGCCGTGGCCTTCACCTCCGTGGCGGGCGTGCGGCACGGTCCGGCGCTGGCGCCCGAACCGCCGGGACCCGGAGAGGTACGGGGCGCGGCGGGGCGCTGGCTCGCGGGCCGCCGGGTGGGCGGCACGCTCACCGACCCCGTCCTGCTCCGCCATCTGCTGTGGATCGCGGTCGCGTCGGGCCTGCCCCTGCAACTGCACGCCGGACTCGGCGAGCCCGGGATGCGCATCGACCGCACCGACCCCGCGCTGCTCACCGACTTCGCCCGCGCCACGGCCGGTCTCGGCACCGACCTGGTCCTGCTGCACGGCTACCCCTACCACCGGCACGCGGCCCACCTCGCCGGGGTCTTCCCGCATGTGTACGCCGACCTGGGCGCCGCCCTCGTCCGCACCGGCGCCCGTGCGGCGGCCGTCCTCGCCGAGATCCTGGAACTGGCCCCCTTCGGCAAGCTCCTCTTCTCCAGCGGAGCACACAGCCTGCCCGAACTCCATGTGATCGGAGCACACCTCTTCCGCGAGGCACTCGCACGGGTACTCGGCAACTGGGTCACCGAAGGCGCCTGGTCCCTGGCCGACGCCCAGCGAGTGGCCGCCCTGATCGCGGCGGGGAACGCGCGGCGGGTGTACGCGGTGGAGTGAGCCCGGCGGGCGCCATCGCCGGATACGGTCACGTGCCCTTCACCGGAGTGCCGCGCGGCCTCAGACTGTCCTGATGACCGACGAAGCCACCGCCCGGCTGCTCGACCGCTTCCTCACCGGTCTGCGCGCCCTCGACCCGGTCGCCGTGTGGGCACACGGGTCGCTGGCCGGCGGCGACTACCAGGAGGGGCGCAGCGACCTCGACCTGATCGCGGTACTGGAGGACCCCGTCCGGTTCGGCACCGTACGCGCACTGATCCGTCTGCACCGGCGGCTGCGCACCGAGGAGCCACTGGCCGCGCGGCTGCACTGCAGCTACCTCACGCCCGGGACGGCGGCCGGCGCCCGGCGGTCGTACATCACCTGGGCCCACAACGGTCCGATGCGACGGCCGGTCACCCCGGTCACCCGCCGTGAGCTGCACGCCTTCGGACACGTCCTGCACGGCGTACCCCCGGCGGACCTGCTGCCGCCGGTCCCGGAGGGGGAACTGCGCGCCTTCGTCGTCCGGGACCAGAAGGAGTTCTGGCGCCCCGCGGTGGACAAGGCCGGGCTGTGGACCCAGGACGTGTGGGTCGACCTGGGCACGGTCACCTTCGCCCGGGCGACGGTGACGCTGCGGGACGGGCGGCTGATCTCCAAGGGGGAGGCCCTCGGCCTGCTCCCCGGGTTCGGGGCTCCCGCGGAGGTCGTCGACGACATCAGGAGCCGGCGCTACGGAGATGCCGCGCCGCCCACCCGCGAGTGGGCGCGGCGCCGGGCCGAGCTGACGAGAGACTTCCTCGGCCCCGCGATCGACGGCCTGGTGACCGCGTACGAGGGGTCCACGCGCGCGTGAAGGTGCCGGTGGCCGAAGTACGGGCGCGCGGAGGGGCTACGCGCGTGTGAGCGCCGATTGTGCCGCGGGGTCCGGCAGGGCCGTCGCGGTCTCCGGGCGTTCGCGCAGGGCCAGCAGGACGCGCAGTACCCCGATCCACACCAGGCAGGAGCCGAGCATGTGCAGGGCGACCAGGGCCTCGGGCAGGTTGGTGAAGTACTGGACGTAGCCGATGACGCCCTGGGACAGGAGGATCAGGAACAGGTCGCGGGTGCGCCGCAGGGGCCCCGGGGGAGCGTCGACCGCCTTGAGGACGAACCACAGGGCGAAGGTCAGCGTGACGACGATCCAGGCCAGCACGGCGTGCAGCTTGGCGACGGTCTCCCAGCTGATGGGGATGCGGTCGACCTTGCTGGAGTCACCCGCGTGCGGGCCGGCACCGGTGACGACCGTGCCGGCCGCGATCAGCAGGACGGCGGCGACGACCAGGAACCACACGAGCTGCTGCACCGACTTGCCGACGAGCGGACGCGCCGCCGCGTCGCCCTCACGGGTGCGCTGCCACATGAACGCGGCGACGGTGATGAGCGCGGTGGAGAGCAGGAAGTGGGCGGCGACCGTGTAGGGGTTGAGGCCGACCAGGACGACGATTCCGCCGAGGATCGCGTTGCTCATGACGATCCAGAACTGCGCCCAGCCGAGCCGGGTGAGGCTCCGCCGCCACGGCTTCTGCGAGCGCGCCGCGATGATCGCCCATCCGACGGCGGCGCACAGCACGTACGTCAGCATGCGGTTGCCGAACTCGATGGCGCCGTGCAGGCCCATCGCGCTCGTCGCCGTGAGCGAGTCGTCGGTGCACTTGGGCCAGGTCGGGCAGCCGAGGCCGGAGCCGGTGAGCCGCACGGCACCGCCGGTGACCACGATGACGACCGCCATGACGAGCGCGGAGAGAGCCGCGCGCTGAACCGTCCGGGAGGTCGGGGTCCAGCGTTCGGCGATGAAGGCGAGCGGGTTGCGCACCGCGCTGAGGGCGTCGGCTCGGGTCAGGTTCGGCACGCGCACCATCGTAGGGGGCCGCTTGTGCACGCTTTCACGAGGGTGGGCCCCGGGGCGGACCACCCGGTCATTCCCAGCGGAAGAACCGTCCGGCCGCGCCGAGCCCCACGACCGCCCAGACGGCCAGGATCCCCAGGTCGGCCCAGGGCGTCCCGGCGCCGTGCTGGAGCACGTCCCGCAGCCCGTCGGACAGCGCCGAGATGGGCAGCAGGCCGAGCACGTCCTGGGCGCCGGCGGGGAACTTGTCCAGCGGCACGATCACCCCGCCGCCGACCAGGAACAGCAGGAAGACGAGGTTGGCGGCGGCCAGCGTCGCCTCGGCCTTGAGCGTGCCCGCCATGAGCAGGCCGAGTCCGGAGAAGGCCGCCGTGCCGAGGACCAGCAGGAACAGGACGGAGAGCGGGTTGCCGTGCGGCGACCAGCCCAGCGCGAAGGCGATCACGGTGAGCAGGATCACCTGAAGGATCTCGGTGACCAGGACCGACGCCGTCTTCGCGGTCATCAGGCCCCAGCGGGGGAGCGGCGAGGCGGCCAGCCGCTTCAGGACGCCGTACCGGCGCTCGAAGCCCGTGGCGATGGCCTGGCCGGTGAACGCCGTCGACATCACGGCGAGCGCCAGGATGCCCGGCGCCAGGAAGTCGACCGCCTCGCCCGCGCCGGTGTCGATGATGTCGACCGAGCTGAACAGGACGAGCAGCAGCGTCGGGATGACGACCGTGAGGAGGAGCTGCTCGCCGTTGCGCAGCAGCATCCTCGTCTCCAGCGCCGTCTGCGCGCCGATCATGCGCGGCAGCGGGGCGGCGCCCGGCCTCGGGGTGTACGTACCGGCGGTGGTCACGGACACAGCTCCTCGCCGGTCGGTTTCAAGCTGGGTCCGGCTCATGAGCGCAGCTCCTTGCCGGTCAGTTCCAGGAAGACGTCTTCGAGGGTGTGGCGTTCGACCGAGATCTTCTCCGGCATCACACCGTGCTGGGCGCACCAGGACGTCACGGTCGCCAGCAGCTGCGGGTCGACCTTGCCGCCGATCCGGTAGGCCCCCGGTGTCAGCTCGGCCGCCGTGCAGTCCGCGGGGAGGGCCTTCAGCAGTGAGCCCACGTCGAGCCCGGGGCGGCCGGTGAAGCGCAGGGTGTTCTCGGCGCCGCCGCGGCACAGCTCCTCGGGGGAGCCCTGGGCGACGACCCGGCCCGCGTCGATGATCGCGACATCGTCGGCGAGCTGCTCGGCCTCGTCCATGTGGTGCGTGGTGAGGATCACGGAGACACCGTCGGACCGCAGGTCGCGGACCAGGTCCCAGGTGGCGCGGCGGGCCTGTGGGTCGAGACCGGCGGTCGGCTCGTCCAGGAAGACCAGCTCGGGGCGCCCGACGACCGCCATGGCGAGCGCCAGGCGCTGCTGCTGGCCGCCCGACAGCCGCCGGTACGTCGTCCGGCCGCAGCCCTCCAGGCCGAGCCGCTCGATGAGCGCGTCCACGTCCAGGGGGTGGGCGTGCAGCTTCGCGACGTGGCGGAGCATCTCGTCGGCGCGGGCGCCCGAGTAGACGCCGCCGGACTGGAGCATCACGCCGATACGGGAGTGCAGCTCGCCGGACTGTCTCGCCGGGTCGAGACCCAGGACGCGCACCGTGCCGGAGTCCGGCTTGCGGTACCCCTCGCAGGTCTCGACCGTGGTCGTCTTGCCCGCGCCGTTGGGTCCGAGTACGGCGGTGATGCCCGCCGTGGCCACCAGGTCGAGGCCGTCCACCGCGGTCTTCGTGCCGTACCGCTTCACCAGGGCCTGGACCTGGACCACGGGCTCGCTTCGCATGAGGAGCAAGTCTAGGGACGTCCGCGCGGCCCGGAACCGCCGGGGGCGACATCCACGTACAGGTCCCGTGGCCGGTGCAGCGGCAGCCACCGCTCGGCGTACGCCACCGCGTCGGCCACCGGGAAGAGCCGCGCCCCGGCCGCGCCCACGGTGCCCCGTACGACGGGACGGTCCCGTTCGAAGTCGGAGCCCAGCTCCTCGAACAGCTCGGAGGTGATCGACACCTCCCGCACTTTCTCCCAGCCCGTGGGCGACGGCCGTCCGACCTCCACGACGGGTGAGGGGATGCGGTATTCGGCCAGGTGGAAGCTGGTGCACGTGCCGTAGCCCGCGCCGAGCAGCAGGACGCGGGCGCCGCCGGCCTCCAGACGGGCCAGCGGGCTGCGCTCACCGAGCCGGCAGTCGGGCGCGTGTCCGTCGACGACCGCCGCCGCCCCCGGGCCCACCGCCGCGAACGAGGTCTCCGGGTGCGCGCTGCGCAGGGCGCCGGGCCAGTTGCGGACGGTCTCGGGTATCACGCCGACCCCGCGGGAGGGTGTCACGCGGGGGTCGTAGGCGGGCATGGTCGCCCGAATGGTCGGCCACCACTCCTCGGGAACCGGCGGACGGCTCCACAGCGCGGGGTCGGAGAGGTCGCCGGACTGCGTCGGGACCACCAGGGTGCCCTCCGGGCCCAGGGCGTCGAGCAGTCCTTGCACGACGGTCACGGGGCCGCCGTTGACCCACCCGAGGGCGCTGAGCGAGGAGTGCGCGAGAAGCGTTTCTCCCGGCCGTACGCCCAGGGCGCGCAGGTCCCCGGCGAGGGTGTCCCGGGTGACGAGTGGGCCGGTCGGAGGGGGTGTCGACATGGTTCGGCAGTCTCCCCGAGAGAGGGTCCGGACGCCAGCGAATTGATCGATCAAAGATCGTTCGCCCAGGTCACGTTAGGTACACCTAAGTGATGCAGCGCACCACCCGCCCGGAGGGGGGCGGCTTGTCAGGCCCTGAGGAATTACGCAACAATGGTGTTGTGAAAAACGTTGGCGAGGCTCGGGAGACCCCCGCGGGGGCCCCGCAGGAGGAACTCGCGACCGGTGAGCGCTCGACGCGCAACCGGGTCGCGCGGTCCATCCTGGACCACGGCCCGTCGACCGTCGCCGACCTGGCGGGCCGACTGGGGCTGACCCAGGCCGCCGTACGCCGTCATCTCGACGCGCTGGTCGCCGACGACGTCGTGGAAGCACGTGAGCAGCGGGTCTACGGAGCGCGTACGCGCGGCCGCCCCGCCAAGGTGTTCGCCCTGACCGACTGCGGCCGGGACGCCTTCGACCAGTCCTACGACAAGCTCGCCGAGGACGCCCTGCGCTGGATCGCCGAGCGCGAGGGCGGCGACGAGGCGATCCTCTCCTTCGCCCGCGCCCGGATCGCCGCGCAGGCCGGGGCGTATCGCGAGGCCGTCGAGGCCGCGACCCCCGAGGAGCGCACGGAAGCGCTGGCCAAGGCACTGAGTGCCGACGGGTACGCTGCCACGGCGCGCAGCGCACCGGTCGGCGAGCAGCTCTGCCAGCACCACTGCCCGGTCGCGCATGTCGCCGAGCGGTTCCCGCAGCTGTGCGAGGCGGAGACGGAGTTCTTCTCCCAGCTGCTCGGCACGCATGTCCAGCGGCTGGCCACCATCGCCCACGGCGACGGGGTGTGCACGACGTTCATCCCCAAGATTTCGCAAACCACTCATAACGCATCTGCAAGCACGGCCGGGAGGAACCCCGCATGACGCTCCCCACGGAGACTGCTCACCCCGAACTCGAGGGCCTGGGCAAGTACGAATACGGCTGGGCCGACTCCGACACGGCCGGCGCCTCTGCCAAGCGCGGCATCAACGAGGACGTCGTCCGCGACATCTCCGGCAAGAAGAGCGAGCCGGAGTGGATGACCAAGCTCCGCCTCAAGGGCCTGCGCCTCTTCGAGAAGAAGCCCATGCCCAACTGGGGTTCCGACCTGTCGGGCATCGACTTCGACAACATCAAGTACTTCGTGCGCTCCACGGAGAAGCAGGCGGAGTCCTGGGAGGACCTGCCCGAGGACATCAAGAACACGTACGACAAGCTCGGCATCCCGGAGGCGGAGAAGCAGCGCCTCGTCGCCGGTGTCGCGGCCCAGTACGAGTCCGAGGTCGTCTACCACCAGATCAACGAAGAGCTCGAGGCGCAGGGTGTCATCTTCATGGACACCGACACGGCGCTCAAGGAGCACCCGGAGCTCTTCAAGGAGTACTTCGGCACCGTCATCCCGGTGGGCGACAACAAGTTCGCGTCGCTGAACTCCGCGGTGTGGTCCGGCGGCTCGTTCATCTACGTGCCGAAGGGTGTGCACGTCGAGATTCCGCTCCAGGCCTACTTCCGTATCAACACGGAGAACATGGGCCAGTTCGAGCGGACCCTGATCATCGTCGACGAGGGCGCCTACGTGCACTACGTCGAGGGCTGTACGGCGCCGATCTACTCCTCGGACTCCCTGCACTCCGCGGTGGTCGAGATCATCGTGAAGAAGGGCGGCCGCTGCCGCTACACGACCATCCAGAACTGGTCGAACAACGTCTACAACCTGGTCACCAAGCGCGCCGTGGCGTACGAGGGCGCGACCATGGAGTGGATCGACGGCAACATCGGCTCCAAGGTCACCATGAAGTACCCGGCCGTCTACCTGATGGGCGAGCACGCCAAGGGCGAGACCCTGTCCATCGCCTTCGCGGGCGAGGGGCAGCACCAGGACGCCGGCTCCAAGATGGTCCACATGGCGCCGAACACCTCCTCGAACATCGTGTCGAAGTCCGTGGCGCGCGGTGGCGGCCGTACGTCCTACCGCGGTCTCGTCGAGATCGGCGAGGGCGCCCACGGCTCGAAGTCGAACGTGCTGTGCGACGCGCTGCTCGTCGACACCATCTCCCGCTCCGACACGTACCCGTACGTGGACGTCCGCGAGGACGACGTGTCCATGGGCCACGAGGCGACCGTCTCCAAGGTCTCCGAGGACCAGCTCTTCTACCTGATGAGCCGCGGTCTGACGGAGTTCGAGGCGATGGCGATGATCGTGCGCGGCTTCGTCGAGCCGATCGCCAAGGAACTGCCCATGGAGTACGCCCTCGAGCTCAACCGGCTGATCGAGCTCCAGATGGAAGGCGCGGTCGGCTGAGCGCCGCCGCCGTATCCATCAAGCCACTCACGTAAGAAAGCGAGCAGACCGACAGCCATGGCTGAGGCTCAGAATATCCCCGTGGGCTCGACCACCGCGGGCCAGATCGCGGTGGCCGCCGAGTCGACCGTCGCCACGCGCATGAGCGCGCCCCCCTCCTTCGACGTGGCGGACTTCCCGGTCCCCCACGGCCGCGAGGAGGAGTGGCGGTTCACCCCGCTGGAGCGCCTGCGCGGGCTGCACGACGGCACCGCCGTCGCGACCGGCGAAGGCGTACGGATCGACGTCGAGGCCCCCGAGGGCGTCACCGTCGAGACCGTCGCCCGTGACGACGCGCGGCTCGGCAAGGCCGGCACCCCGGTGGACCGCGTCGCCGCCCAGGCGTACTCGGCGTTCGAGAAGGCCGGTGTCATCACCGTCCCCAAGGAGACGGTGCTCACCGAGCCCGTCCGGATCGCCGTGCACGGCCAGGGCGGGGTCGCCTACGGCCACCAGGTCATCGAACTGGGAGCCTTCGCCGAGGCCGTCGTCGTCATCGACCACACCGGTGACGCGGTGCTCGCCGCCAACGTCGACTACGTCCTCGGCGACGGTGCCAAGCTGACCGTCGTCTCCGTCCAGGACTGGGACGACAAGGCGGTCCACGTCGGCCAGCACAACGCGCTGATCGGCCGCGACGCCACCTTCAAGTCGTTCGTGGTCACCTTCGGCGGCGACGTCGTACGCCTCCACCCGCGCGTCACCTACGCGGGCACCGGCGGCGAGGCCGAGCTCTTCGGTCTGTACTTCACGGACGCCGGCCAGCACCAGGAGCACCGCCTCCTGGTCGACCACAACACCCCGCACTGCAAGTCCAACGTCATGTACAAGGGCGCGCTGCAGGGCGAGGGGGCGCACGCGGTCTGGATCGGCGACGTCCTCATCGAGGCCAAGGCCGAGGGCACGGACACCTACGAGATGAACCGCAACCTGGTTCTGACCGACGGCGCCCGCGTCGACTCCGTGCCGAACCTGGAGATCGAGACCGGTGAGATCGTCGGCGCCGGCCACGCCTCCGCGACCGGCCGCTTCGACGACGAGCAGCTCTTCTACCTGATGGCCCGCGGCATCCCGGCCGACGAGGCCCGCCGTCTGGTGGTCCGCGGCTTCTTCGCCGAACTGGTCCAGCAGATCGGTGTCGACGACATCCAGGAGCGTCTTCTCGTGAGGATCGACGAGGAGCTGGAGGCGTCGCTCTGATGCCCGGCACCTTCGTGCGCGTCTGTGGGCTGAGCGAGCTGGAGGAGGACACCCCGAAGCGGGTGGAACTCGACGGCACGCCGGTCTCGGTCGTGAAGACCCAGGGGGAGGTGTTCGCGATCAACGACATCTGCTCGCACGCGAACGTCTCGCTCTCCGAGGGCGAGGTGGAGGACTGTCAGATCGAGTGCTGGCTGCACGGCTCCGCGTTCGACCTCCGCACCGGCAAGCCGTCCGGCCTTCCCGCGACGCGCCCCGTCCCCGTATACCCCGTACAGATCGAAGGGGACGACGTGCTCGTCTCCCTCAACCAGGAGTCCTGAGGAACCCATGGCAACGCTTGAAATCCACGACCTGCACGTCACCGTCGAGGCCGACAACGCCACGAAGGAGATCCTCAAGGGCGTCGACCTGACCGTGAAGCAGGGCGAGACGCACGCCATCATGGGCCCCAACGGCTCGGGCAAGTCGACCCTCGCCTACTCGCTCGCGGGCCACCCGAAGTACACGATCACCGGCGGCACCGTCACCCTCGACGGCGAGAACGTCCTGGAGATGTCCGTCGACGAGCGCGCCCGCGCGGGCCTGTTCCTGGCGATGCAGTACCCGGTCGAGATCCCCGGCGTCTCGGTCTCCAACTTCCTGCGCACCTCCGCCACCGCCGTCCGCGGCGAGGCCCCCAAGCTGCGTACGTGGGTGAAGGAGGTCAAGGAGACCATGGCGCGCCTCTCCATGGACCCGGCCTTCGCCGAGCGCAACGTCAACGAGGGCTTCTCCGGCGGCGAGAAGAAGCGCCACGAGATCCTTCAGCTGGAGCTGCTCAAGCCGAAGATCGCGATCCTCGACGAGACCGACTCCGGCCTGGACGTCGACGCCCTGCGTGTCGTCTCCGAGGGCGTCAACCGCGTCCGCGAGACCGGTGAGGTGGGCACCCTGCTCATCACGCACTACACGCGCATCCTGCGCTACATCAAGCCCGACTTCGTGCACGTCTTCTCCGGCGGCCGCATCGTCGAGTCCGGCGGCGCCGAACTCGCCGACAAGCTGGAGAACGAGGGCTACGAGTCGTACGCGGTCGACGCGAAGGGTGGCGTATCAGCGTGACGCAGCTGCCGGGCCTCCTCGACACCGAGGCGATCCGCAAGGACTTCCCCATCCTGGACCGCCAGGTCCACGACGGTAAGAAGCTGGTGTACCTGGACAACGCGGCGACCTCGCAGAAGCCGCGCCAGGTCCTGGACGCCCTGAACGAGTACTACGAGCGCTACAACGCCAACGTCCACCGCGGTGTGCATGTGCTCGCCGAGGAGGCCACGGCGCTGTACGAGGGCGCGCGCGACAAGGTCGCCGCGTTCATCAACGCGCCGAGCCGCGACGAGGTGATCTTCACCAAGAACGCCTCCGAGTCGCTCAACCTCGTGGCCAACATGCTGGGCTGGGCCGACGAGCCCTACCGCGTCGACCACGAGACCGAGATCGTCATCACGGAGATGGAGCACCACTCCAACATCGTTCCGTGGCAGCTGCTTTCGCAGCGTACCGGCGCGAAGCTGAAGTGGTTCGGCCTCACCGACGACGGCCGTCTCGACCTGTCGAACATCGACGAGATCATCACGGAGAAGACGAAGATCGTCTCCTTCGTGCTGGTGTCGAACATCCTGGGCACCGTGAACCCGGTCGAGGCGATAGTGCGCCGCGCCCAGGAGGTCGGCGCCCTGGTCCTGATCGACGCTTCGCAGGCCGCGCCGCACATGCCGCTCGACGTCCAGGCCCTCCAGGCCGACTTCGTGGCCTTCACCGGTCACAAGATGTGCGGCCCGACGGGTATCGGCGTCCTCTGGGGCCGCCAGGAACTCCTGGAGGACCTTCCGCCGTTCCTCGGCGGCGGCGAGATGATCGAGACCGTGTCGATGCACTCGTCGACGTACGCCCCGGCGCCGCACAAGTTCGAGGCGGGCACCCCGCCGATCGCGCAGGCGGTCGGTCTGGGAGCGGCCATCGACTATCTCTCGGCGATCGGCATGGACAAGATCCTCGCCCACGAGCACGCGCTCACCGAGTACGCGGTGAAGCGGCTCGCGGAGGTCCCCGACCTGCGGATCATCGGCCCCACCACGGCCGAGGACCGCGGCGCCGCGATCTCGTTCACGCTGGGCGACATCCACCCGCACGACGTGGGCCAGGTTCTCGACGAGCAGGGCATCGCGGTCCGGGTCGGTCACCACTGCGCCCGTCCGGTCTGCCTGCGGTACGGAATTCCTGCGACGACCCGGGCGTCGTTCTATCTGTACTCCACGCCGTCCGAGATCGACGCTCTGGTCGACGGCCTGGAGCACGTACGGAACTTCTTCGGCTGAGGGGCTGGCTGGGAACGTGAAGCTGGATTCGATGTACCAGGAAGTCATCCTGGACCACTACAAGCACCCGCACGGGCGCGGTCTCCGGGACGGCGACGCCGAGGTGCACCACGTCAATCCCACGTGCGGTGACGAGATCACCCTGCGCGTGAAGTACGACGGCGAGCGGATCGAGGACATCTCGTACGAGGGCCAGGGCTGTTCGATCAGCCAGGCCTCGGCCTCCGTACTGAATGACCTCCTGGTCGGCAAGGACGTGTCCGACGCGCAGAAGATCCAGGAGACCTTCCTGGAACTGATGCAGTCCAAGGGACGGATCGAGCCGGACGACGCGATGGAGGAGGTGCTGGAGGACGCGGTCGCGTTCGCCGGTGTCTCCAAGTACCCGGCCCGGGTCAAGTGCGCCCTCCTCAGCTGGATGGCGTGGAAGGACGCGACGGCCCAGGTTCTGGGCGAGAGCGCCGAGAGGAAGACGGCATGAGCGAGAACACCATGACATCGGACGAGACCGCTGTGGCATCCGGCGAGACCGCTGTCGCGTCGGGCGAGAGCCTGACGACGAAGCCGGCGTCGGAGGAAGAGGTCCGCGAGGCGCTCTACGACGTCGTCGACCCCGAGCTGGGCATCGACGTCGTCAACCTCGGCCTCATCTACGGCATTCACGTCGACGACGCGAACATCGCGACGATCGACATGACCCTGACGTCCGCGGCCTGTCCGCTCACCGACGTCATCGAGGACCAGGCCAAGTCCGCCACGGACGGCCTCGTCAACGAGCTGCGCATCAACTGGGTCTGGATGCCGCCGTGGGGCCCGGACAAGATCACGGACGACGGCCGCGAGCAGCTTCGCGCGCTCGGCTTCAACGTCTGAGTCCTGTTCGACGTCCGAGTCCCAGGTACCTCGCATGGGGCGGCACCTTCGGGTGCCGCCCCATCGCGTTTTCCTCGGGGGATGCCGGGGTCGTGCCCGGGTCTCAGGCCCAGCCCCGCACCAGGCGGAACGCCGAGTCCGCCCGGTAGCGCCTGCCGTGCCCGTTCCGCCCCAGGCGGAGCTGGAAGTCGCGGTGGCGCAGGAAGTGGCCCGGGTAGTTGACCGACTCCAGCATGACGGCGCCGGAGTAGGAGGACGCGCGGGGGCAGAAGGTGGCGTCCTTCCGGAAGAGGGCGGAGCCGTCGTCGCGGTCGGCGCGCAGTACGAAGTCGCGGTGGCGCAGGTAGGAGCCGCCGGCGGTGGCGAAGGAGTAGCAGGAGGACTTCGCCAGTCCTGGGACCACCTTGAAGCTGGCGGCCCGCCGGGTCGCGGCCGGACTGCCCGAGCTCACCGGGTCGAGCCGGACCGTCCCGTTGCTCAAATGCCAGAAACGGTCAGGGTAGTTGACCGCCTGGACCGACTTCAGCGAAGAGGCCGGCCGGGGCGGGGAAGTGGTGCCGGACGCGGCGGGCGTCGACGATCCGGGGACGGGCCGGCTGCCGGAACCCCGGTCCGAGGGCCCGGGCGACACGGAACCGTGCGACGCGGCATCAGGTGACGCGGAGTCGGGTGAGGCCGAGCGTGAAGTCCCGGGCGAGGCCAGTGCGTTCTTCCCTGTCGGGGCCGTGGTGACTCCGGCGGGGGCGCCGAGGAGGAAGGGGTTCGCCGTGTCGGTCAGGGTCCTGTTGGCCACACTGTTCTGTGATGACCCGTCAGAACGGTTCGCCTGTACGGAGATCACGGCCACGACGGCGATGGTCACGGCCACCGCGAGCCCGCCGGCCAGCCAGAGCCGCCGGGTTCCGGGCAGCCTGCCCTCGTCATCCGCCCCGACCGCCTCCCAGGGCGCCGGGGACACGGGAACGAGGTCGGTCGACACCGGGTAGGGCGCACCGCGCGGGGTGGGACGCCAGGGAACGATCTCCCTGGAGAGGGCGGGCCCGTCGGGGCCGTCGGGCCCGGATCCGGGCGTCACTTCTGGCATACGCGTTCCTAAGCGGGGGAGGGCGAGCGCGCGAGGGGGCGAAGCGAGGGGTGGAGGGTGCGGCACACGGAGCGGGCGGTCATGGAGACCCGGTGTGCGACTGGTGAAACAGTAGTGGAACCGGTGACTTCTGAGCAGTCGTTTCCCATAGCGGTACCGGGAATTGCCCGCAGCGTTTTCGGGCAATCGCTCACAGAGTTACGGGAGTTGGACGGTGCCGGGTGCCGGGTGCCGGGTGCTGGGTCCGGGTGGCACGTGGTGGCCGGGTGCTTGGCGGCGCGTGGTGGCCGGGCGCCTGGCTGCGGTCGGCGGTGGCGGCGTGTGCTGCCCGGCGGCGGTGGCGGACCTCCTCGCGCCGGGGGAGACTGCCGTTCATGGCTGTCTCCTTCTACCACCTCGTCATCGATGCCCACGACCTGCCCGCGCTGGCCCGCTTCTGGTGTCAAGTCCTCGACTGGCGGGTGCTGTTCGAGGCCGAGGACGAGATCGTCATCGGCTCCGACGCGCACGCGCTGCCCGGACTCTGCTTCCTGCCGGTCGCCGAGCGCAAGACCGTCAAGAACCGGCTGCACATCGATCTCACGCCGGACGACCAGGCCGCCGAGGTCGAGCGCATCCTCGCCCTCGGGGCGCGCCGGGCCGACGTGGGGCAGGGCGAGGACGTCAGCTGGGTCGTCCTCGCCGATCCCGAGGGCAACGAGTTCTGTGTGCTGCGGCCGAAGAAGTCGCTAGTGGACTGAGCCCGGCGTACCGGGAGCGCCCGGCTCCTCCGGCCCGGCAGGCGTCCCCGGAACGGCGGCCGCGCGTATCAGCACGTCCGCCAGGCCCTCCCGGCGGATGCGCTGGTCGATGTACAGCAGGTTCGTCACCAGCGGCATGAACACCATGGAGAACAGCTGGGTGACGAGAGTGACGATCAACGTCAGTACCAGGTAGGGCCCCAGGTCGGGCATGACCTGGGCGAAGACGTCCGACAGACTCATGGGCCGCGGTGCCGAGGGGTCGTACCGCGGGATCGGCATCATCACCATGAGCGGCGTCCTGACAGCGAACGATCCGACCCCCACGACCGCGGCGCCGAGCGTCGTGATGCCGAACGTGCGCCACCACGCGCCGCGTATCAGCCGGGCCGAACGCCGCATCGCCGTCACCGGGGACGCTTCCTCCAGCACGGCGGCGGCCGGGGCGAAGCTGAACAGGACGTACAGCCAGACCATGAGCGGGAACATGAGCAGCAGGAGCAGGAAGCCGGTCCCGAACGCCACGAAGGGCGCGGAGCGCATCGTGGACAGGGCCGACACGACGATGACGAGCAGAGCGATCAGCGCCATCGGCACCATGACGATCAGGCCCGTCAGCAGCGTCACCCCGAGCACGGACGGAGTGCGCGCCCAGGCACGCCGCCAGACGGCACCGACGTGGGCCCGCCGCCCGAGGACGGCGTCGTGCAGGGTGGCCGCGGACGAGGCCTGGATGAAGGCGCCGGCCACCAGCGTGCCCAGGAGACCGACGGCCCAGACGGAGCCGAAGGCGACCAGGACGGGACGTACATCGGTCCAGTCGGTTGATCGGGGCGTCGAGAAGACGCGATGCAACTGGTCCGCCGTCGCGGCGTAGGCGAGGCCTCCCAGTCCGAGCATCAGGGCCACCAGAACCAGCCCGACCAGCGAGGCGAGCCCGAACAGCGGCTTCGCGTAGCGTCGCATCGTGGCGAAGACGCCGCCGAGGATCGTGTCCACGCCGAGCGGGGCCAGCGGGATCACGCCCGGCTTGGGCGGTGGTGGCGGCGTCCAGCCCCAGCCGCCCGGTGCACCCCAGTACGGTCCCGACGGGCCGCCCGGAGCACCTCCGTAGGGTCCCGACGGCCCTGACGGTCCCCACCCAGAACTGTGCGACATGCCTCTTGCGCTCCATCGTTCCCGGGAGTCTGCGCGACTCCGCCCCCCACTGTGATCGCGAACGATATCCGCTGGGGTGCGTGGTGCCCATGGGATATCGGGCATCGCTTCGTGTGCGGCCGCAGACATCGATACATAGATCCATACCCATCGATACGTACACCCGTACGTATCTCCTCCATCCTATGTGTACAGTCGTACGCATGGGATACGTGCTGCTCGCGGGAGCCATCGCGGCGGAGGTCGGCGCGACCACCGCGATGAAGTACACGGAGGGCTTCAGCAGGCTGTGGCCGTCGCTGCTGACCGTCCTCGGATACGTCGTCGCCTTCGCGCTGCTCGCGCAGACCCTGAAGACCGTCTCGGTCGGTACGGCCTACGCGATCTGGGCCGGTGTCGGCACCGCCGCCATCGCGGGGATCGGCATGCTGTTCCTCGGCGAGGGACTCACGGCCGCGAAGGCCGCCGGGATCGTACTGATCATCGGTGGAGTCGTGCTGCTGAATCTGGGCGGGGCGCACTGATGGCCGCGCCCGGCACGGCGGACGGCGGCCCGTGATGGCGCGACGGTACGACCCCGAGCGGCGGCAGCGGATCATCGACGCCGCGATCCGTGTCGTCGGCGCCAAGGGCATCGCCGGGCTCAGCCATCGCTCCGTCGCCGCCGAGGCCGATGTGCCGCTCGGCTCCACCACGTACCACTTCAAGACCCTGGACGAGCTCATGGTCGCCGCCCTGCGCCAGGCGAACGAGGGCTTCGCCAAGGTGCTCGCGGCACGCGGCACCCTGGAGGACACCCGCGCCGACCTGGCCGCCGAACTCGCCGGACTGATCGGCGAATGGCTGGCAGGCGACCGTACGGGCGTGGAGCTGGAGTACGAGCTCTACCTCGCCGCCCTCCGCAGGCCCGCCCTGCGCCCGGTCGCCGCCGAATGGATCGACAGCCTCGTCGAGCCGCTGACCCGCCGCACGGATCCGGTCACCGCGCGGGCGCTGGTCGCCCTGCTGGACGGAATCTGTCTCCAGGTGCTGCTGACGGGGACGTCGTACGACGAGGGGTACGCGCGGGAGGTCTTGGCGCGGGTCCTTCCGCCCGGCAGGGCGACCGGAGACGGCCCGGGGCGGTCACCCGGTCGGTCAGGGTGGTGAACGGAGTTGGGCCGGGGCGGTGACCGGGGGCCCGGTGGCCGAGACGTCCCGTGCACCGGTTCGCTCGGGCGGCCCCCGCCAAGTTAGGTTTCACCCATGACCGACACGACTGCTTCTCGTACCACCGGCGCCGTCGCCGCAGGGCTCGCCACCCTCACCTCCGACGGCACCGTTCTCGACACCTGGTTCCCCGCGCCCGAACTGTCCGCCGAGCCCGGCCCGGCCGGCACCGAGCGGCTGTCCGCCGAGCGGGCCGTCGAACTGCTCGGCGAGGGAGCCGCGCAGGCCATCGGCCCGGACGCCCGCCGGGGCGTCGAGGTGGTCGCGGTCCGTACGGTCATCGCGTCGCTGGACGACAAGCCGCTCGACGCGCACGACGCGTACCTGCGCCTGCACCTCCTCTCGCACCGCCTGGTCAAGCCGCACGGCCAGAACCTGGACGGCGTGTTCGGCCTGCTCACCAACGTCGCCTGGACCTCGCTCGGCCCGGTCGCCGTCGGCGACATCGAGAAGGTCCGGCTGAACGCGCGCGCCGCCGGCCTGCACCTCCAGGTGACCTCCATCGACAAGTTCCCGCGCATGACGGACTATGTCGCGCCCAAGGGCGTCCGCATCGCCGACGCCGACCGGGTCCGCCTCGGCGCGCACCTCGCCGAGGGCACGACCGTCATGCACGAGGGCTTCGTGAACTTCAACGCGGGCACGCTCGGCACCTCCATGGTCGAGGGCCGCATCTCCGCCGGTGTCGTCGTCGGCAACGGTTCGGACATCGGCGGCGGCGCGTCCACCATGGGCACCCTCTCGGGTGGCGGCAACGTCCGTATCACCATCGGCGAGCGCTGCCTCGTCGGCGCGGAGGCGGGCGTCGGCATCGCCCTCGGCGACGAGTGCGTGGTCGAGGCCGGGCTGTACGTCACCGCCGGCACGCGCGTGACGATGCCCGACGGCGACATCGTCAAGGCCCGTGAACTGTCCGGGGCTTCGAACATCCTCTTCCGCCGCAACTCGGTCACCGGAACCGTCGAGGCGCGCCCGAACAACGCGGTGTGGGGCGGCCTGAACGAGGTCCTGCACAGCCACAACTGAGCACCGGCCTCCGTGCCGAAGCAAGGGCCCTTCCGCCGTCGCGGGAGGGCCCTTGGCTATGCCGGGGTGTCGAGCGTCGTGGCGAACTCCGTCAGGGCCTCGAAGTCGGCCTCCCGCAGGCCGAGTCGGGGGTTGACGTGGTGCAGAAGGGCAGGGGCGGGGTGGTGGCCGGCGACGAACTCCGCGTCGGCCGGGCTCTGTTCGTCGTCCACCCAGGCGAAGGGGCGGCCCGCGGCGTGGGCCACGATGCGTTCCGTCTTCCAGTGGACGCCGTCGGGGCGCTCGGCGAACAGGGCGCCGGTGAAGTCGACGTAGGGGAGTTCGGGCAGGCCGATCACCGGGGCGATCCAGCGGTTGGCGGCGTCCATCCAGGTGGTCGCCCAGCACAGGTCGTAGCCGAGGGCGAGGAGCGCGCGGCCGTGGCCGGGGTGGAGCCAGACGCGCAGCGGCCGACCTGGCTCCAGGGCCACCCGGATCGTCGTGTACCCCTCGGGCCGGCGCTCCTTCTGGGCCGCGTACGGATTGAGGGGGCCGTCGACGTCGAGGAACAGCAGCGGCAAGGAGGAGTCCGCCGGCTTTTCCTGGTTCGCGTTGCGCACCTGATCACCGTACGGCAGCGGCATCCGCGAGAACCGCGGAGTTTTTCCGCGGTGCGGGCATAGCGCCGGGCGGCCACGCGCGTCACAGCAGGTACAGGGCGGGACACGAGGCCCGTCGAAAAAGAGAAGGTGACGATGGATGCCGAAGGGCTCGAAAGCTTCAGACAGTTCGTGGCCGGCAGGTCCGCGGCCCTGCTGAGGACCGCCGTGCTGCTCAGCGGCGGTGACCGGCACGCGGGGGAGGACCTGTTGCAGGGCGCCCTGGCCAAGGCCGCCGGTCGCTGGCACCGCATCGACGAACCCGAGGCGTACGTACGGCAGGTGCTCTACCGTCAGCAGATCAGCCGCTGGCGACTGAAGTGGCGGCGACGCGAGGTCAGCGTCGCTCATCCGCCCGAGACCGGCCCGCCGGGCACCGACACGGCGGCCGCCACCGACCTGCGCCTGGTGATGCGCGAGGCGCTGTCCCGGCTCACCGCGCGCCAGCGCACCGTCCTGGTGCTGCGCTACTTCGAGGACCTGCCGGAGGCCGACGTGGCCCGGCTGCTGGGCTGCTCCGTGGGCACCGTGCGGTCCACCACCCACCGCTCCCTGGCCCGGCTGCGCGCCCTCGCGCCCGAACTCGCCGCGCTCGCCCCCGCCGCCGGTGAACGGTCGTCGTCCCGTGACTACTCGCCCGTGGAGGTACGGCCGTGAACATCGAGGAACTGATGAGCGAGGCGCTGCGTGAGCAGGCCGCCGAACAGCCGCCACCCGGCCCCGGCCTCGCCGACCGGGTCCTGACCGTGCGCAGGCGCCGCCGGACCTGGCGCATCGCGTCCGTCGCGGTCGCCGTCGCCGCGGCGATCACCGCCGCGATCGGGGTGCCGCGGATGGAGTCCGGTGGACACGACGTACGGCCCTTGGGAAGGACGGACCCCAAGCCGACCGCCGCGCACCCGGCGCAGTCGCCGGCGCGCTCGCTGGTCGCGGCCGGGCGTGCGGCGATGGCCGCGTACTACACCAATAAGACCGACTGGCGGACCGCCCACAAGGGCGTCAGGGTGCGCACCTACTGGCTGCTCGACCCGAAGTCCGGCCGCTACGAGAAGGACACCCGGTGGTCGTGGGTCGCGGTGGCCCCCGGCCTGCGGACCGCCGCCGTACTGGAGCAGCACCTGCCCGTGCGCCGGATCGGCCTGCTCGACCTCACGAGCGGCAAGGTCGAGCGGTGGATCCCGGTCGACCACCCGGTGGGCGGGCTGGAGTTCTCGCACAACGGCACGAAACTCATCGCGACGACCTACGAGGAGAACCCCGACATCATGACCAGAACGGGCGCCGAGGGCATCCCCGTGCCGGTGATGTCCTCCCGCACCGGGTTCTACGTCTTCGACGTGGCGTCGGGGAAGGGCCCCTGGGCCGCGGTGGGGGTGCAACGGGACAACCAGGGCCACGAGATCAACCTTCGCCAGGACTTCGAGTTCTGCCGCGACGGAAGGACCGTCACGGGCAGGCAGTCGGGCGCGCCCACCGTTCGTTTCTACGACGCGTCCGGCCGGGAGGTGGGCGTGCCCGAGGGGGAGCGGTACAACACCGTCGCGGCCGGCCTGTCGCCCGACGGCACCCGGCTCGCCGGGGAGTTCGCGGGCAAGAAGTGGCACACCTCCTCGTGGATCCTCGACCCGCACACCGGCAAGCACCTGACCGAGGTCCGCGGCCAGATGCTGCTCGTCTGGGCCGACGACAAATCCCTGATCGCCTGGGACATCGCCAAGGGCGACAAGAACGAGTTCCACAATCGGCTGGTGCTGGTCACCATCGGCAGTGACAAGGAGGTGCCGCTCAGCGGCTTCCTCCGGGGCACCGACGGCTCGGTGGGGCGCTGGGAGCCCGTCTTCGCCGAGCGCTGAGCCTCCCTCGCCCGCTGCTCGCTAGACCCCGGCGAACTCGTCCGTGACCTCGGCGAGCACCGCCCGCAGTCCGTCGGCCGTCTCCCGGCCGGCGGGCCGCAGCGGTGCCCGGACCGGGCCCGCCGGCAGCCCGAGCGAGGCCAGCAGCGCCTTCGCGGTGACCGTGCCGGGCAGTCCCGCCCCCGTCGTCGCCTCGATCAGCGGCAGGGCCCGCCGCATCAGCCGGGCCGCCCCCGCCGTGTCGCCGCCGTCGAACGCGTCGAGCACGGCCCGCAGCAGTCCCGGCACGACGTTCGCCACCGTGCTGACGTACCCGGCACCGCCCACCGCGTACAGGGCGAGCACGTGCTCGTCGCAGCCCGCGTAGTACGCCAACTCCGTTCGGGCCAGCACCCTTTGTGTGCCGAGCAGGTCGTACGCGCAGTCCTTCACGGCCACGATCCGGGGGTGCGCGGCGAGCCGGATCATCGTGTCGGGTTCGATGCGGGTGCCGGTGCGGCCGGGGATGTCGTAGAGCATGAGCGGCAGTTCGGACGCGTCGGCGACCTCCGTGAAGTGTTCCTCCAGCGCGTCCTGCGGCGGCCTCGAGTAGTACGGGGTGACGACGAGTACGCCGTCCGCGCCCGCCTCCCCGGCCGCCAGCGCGAGATCGACCGTGTGCCGGGTGTCGGACGAGCCGACGCCCGTGACCAGGCGGGCCCGGTCGCCGACCGCCTCGCGGACCGCGCGTACCAGCGCGGACTTCTCCGCGTCCGAGGTGGTCGGCGATTCGCCCGTGGTGCCGTTCAGCACCAGGCCGTCGCAGCCCTCGCGCACCAGGCGGTCGGCGAGGCGCCGGGCGCCGTCGAGGTCGAGCGCGCCCGCCTCGGTGAACGGTGTGACCATCGCGCAGAGCGCCCGGCCGAAGGGTGCCGGAGACCGGTCGGAGTTCGTCATACGAACAGTCTCGGCGCGATGACCGTACAGCTCCACTTAAATCTCCTACGGCATATCGATAAGCATTGCTGAGATGTGCTGCCGGGCCCTCGGCCCGAGGCCCTGTGTACCGTTCCGCCCTTCATGGGCCACCATGGACCGGAAGGTCACCGACCGCAGGTCATGGGAGGCGTCATGAGGCTCGGCAAGGCACTCGCCACCGGAGTCGCGGAGGAACAGGCTCACGTGCACGCGGACGCGCTCGAACTCCCCGAGATCATCGAGGAGTCGGAAGCGTCCGTCCCCGAAGAGGTTCCGGCCGGACGATGAGGCTGCGGCTCCCCGAGGAACGCCCGACGGAGCCGCCGGCCGGATACAAGATCGCCCACCCGGTGCTGTCCCAGGACGGCACCCGGGCCGGGTTCACCGGCGTATCGCTGGGCTGCGCGCTGCCGTACGGAGTGCTGGACGAGGCACGCTGTGTCTACGGACGGCGGCACCGCGCGCCGCACCGCCGCTGCGACTGCGGCTTCCATTGCGTGCACGAGTCCGCCGTCGCCGAGGCGATGCTGTGCACCGCCGAACACCGGGCGGCCGTCCTCCTCGAAGTCTCCGTCCTCGGCGCCTACATCCGCTTCGAGCGCGGTTTCCGGTACGCCCGCCAGCGGGTGCGCGGTGCCACCGTCGGCCCCTGTGGCTGCGGCTCCGTGGCCGCGGCGCTGGCCGACGCCGGCTGGGGGCGACCGGGCTGGCACGCCCTGACGTCCGCGTGCGCGGGATGCGTACGCGGACGTACGTCGCTCTCGCTCGCCTCCTTCGCGCGGCTGGCCGGAGAGGGCCTGAGGGTCCGGGCCGCCGGTGGTCGCGTGGTCGCCACGGCCGGTCTCGGGGTGTCCGAACTGGTCGCGGAGGCGGCCCTGATTCAAGCCCGACTCGACTGGTTCCAGGGCCAGTTGGCGCGTCTGCACGACCGGGGATCGCAGGGATAGCACGGGCCGGTCCGGGTACCCGGGCCTCCGCGGGCGAGCGGAGGCGGGGCCCTCACCGCGAGCCCGCTCCGAAGGCGGTCCGGCGGTCATCCAGGGCGCCGTCGAGGTTCGTCGGAGGAGCCGGAGGGGAACGACGCGGCGGCGAACCGGACACCGGTTCGCCGCCGCATCGTGTGCCCTTCCCGTCACACTCGCCCGGCGGTGTCCCGCTCGGCGGTGTTTTGCTCGGACTTCTTGCGTGTCGGCACGATTCCCGTCTCCGCCTTCTCCCGGGCCGCGCGCAGCGCCTGTAGGCGCGGGGGCCACTTGCGGGTGTCGCGGGGTTCGACGTAGGGCTCCTCGGTCGGGAGACGGCCGTGCGCGATGGCGCGCTGTCGGGCGAGCTCCGCGTCGAACTCCAGGCCCAGCAGGATGGCCAGGTTGGTGAGCCAGAGCCACACGAGGAAGATGATGGCGCCCGCGAGCGTGCCGTACGTCTTGTTGTACGAGCCGTAGCCGGCGGCGTAGACGGCGAATCCGGCGGACGCGGCCAGCCAGATCAGGGTGGCGACGACGCTGCCCGGACTGAACCAACGGAAGCCGCGGCCCGAGACGTTGGGAGCCGCCCAGTACAGCAGCGCGATCATCAGCTCCACGAACACCAGCAGGACGGGCCACTTGGCGATCGACCACGCCGTGATCGCCGCGTCGCCGAGCCCGATCACGGTGCCCGCCCGTTCGGCCAGCGGCCCGGTGAGCACCACGATGGTCGCGCTCCCGGTGAGAAGCAGCATCAGCGTGACGGTGAGCGCCAGCCTCAACGGCGTGACCTTCCAGACCGGACGGCCCTCCGGCAGGTCGTACACCGCGTTGGACGCACGGATGAACGCGCCGACGTATCCGGACGCGGACCACAGCGCCGCGAGCAGTCCGACGATCGCCAGCACCCCGCCCGTACCGCCGCTGTCGCCCAGTTGCGCCACCGCGTCACGAAGGATCTCGCGTGCCGGGCCCGGCGCCAAGTCCCCTACGCTGTCGAGGAGTCTGTCCGTGACGCGCTGCCCCATGACGCCCAGCAGGGACACCACCACCA
This sequence comes from Streptomyces sp. NPDC042002, assembly GCF_055588305.1. NCBI lineage: Bacteria > Bacillati > Actinomycetota > Actinomycetes > Kitasatosporales > Streptomycetaceae > Streptomyces > Streptomyces sp. NPDC042002. The sequence goes on from NZ_JBVJCT010000001.1 coordinate 472,812, forward strand.
GCAGCGCGGGGAACAACGACATCACGCCGTAGTAGGTCAACGCGGCTGCCCGGTCGGCGAGTTCGTCGTCCCGGAACTCCTTCGCCGTGCGCCACACGACGGCCGCCCGCGCTCGCGCGGTCAGTCTGGCGGGGCCGTCCTTCTCGGCGGACCCCGCCGTCACCGTGCCCGAGCCCGCCTCGGGTCCGGTGCCGGTGCCGGTACGCGCATCCGGGCCGGCGTCCGTGTCCGGAAGAGCTCGCTGCTTCGATTCCGGTCGCTTCTCGTCCATGACCGCCGTGTTGCCCGAATCCCGCCGCTGAAGCCCACCGGCGGCATCCCGGACGCACGGAACACAGGCCTCGCGGGATCACCGGCCCTCCCGGGATTACTGGCCCCTCCAGGAACACCGACCTCCCCGGAACACAGGCCTCCCGGGATCACCAGCCCCCGGAAAGCCATCCCCAGAACACCAGCCCCCAATCCAACACCGACCCACCGACAATTCGAATCGTCTGGACAAAAAAAGTTTTCGGTGGGACGGTGGAGTCATGTTGGACGTGACCGTGATCGAGGACGCCGAGGCCGCCGCCGTGTCGCTGGACCCCGTACGGGCCCGGCTGCTGGCCGAGCTGGCCGCCGGACCCGCGTCGGCCGCCATGCTGGCCGGCAAGGTCGGCCTGCCCCGGCAGAAGGTGAACTACCACCTCAAGACGCTGGAGCGGCACGGCCTGGTCGAGCTGGCGGGCGAGCGCCGCAAGGGCAATGTCACCGAGCGGCTGATGCGCGCGACCGCGGCGTCGTATGTCATCTCGCCGCTCGCGCTGGCCGCCGTACAGCCCGATCCGGACCGCTTCCGGGACCAGCTGTCCGCCCGCTGGCTGCTCGCGCTCGGCGCCCGGCTCGTCCGGGACGTCGGCTCGCTCGTCACCGGCGCCGCGAAGGCCCGTAAACGACTGGCGACGTACGCGCTCGACGGCGAGGTGACCTTCGCGTCGGCCGCCGACCGGGCCGCGTTCATCGAGGAGCTGACGGCCGGGGTCGGCGCGCTCGTCCGCAAGTACCACGACGTCGACGCGGAGGACGGGCGCCCGCACCGGATCGTCGTCGCCGTCCACCCCACGGTCAAGCCAGAAGCCACGGCCGGACCCGAAGCCGTGGAAGCCCCCGCGGGCCGCGAAGCCGCCCACTGATCACTCAGGAGTCGTCATCATGTCCAAGGAATTCGAGATCGCCCGCGAGTACGAGGTCGACGTGCCGCCCGGCCAGATGTGGGACGCGATCACCAGCGGCAGCGGCGGCTGGCTGTGGCCCATGGAGTACGAGCCCCGCGCGGGCGGGGCCGGGCCCTTCGGCAGCATCATCACCGCCTGGGACCCGCCGCACCGGCTGACCGTGCGCAGCGAGGACGTGCCGTTCCCGACGCAGAGCCTCAACCAGATCGACCACACCATCGAGGCCCGCGACGACGGCCGGCGTTCCTGGGTGCGGTACGTGCACAGCGGCATCTTCACCGACGACTGGGACAACCAGTACGACGGCGCCGACAAGCACACGGACTTCTATCTGCACACCCTGCGCGAGTACGTGACCCACTTCGCGGGCCGCCCGGTCGCCTTCGCGACGTTCCAGGGACCCGGCGCGTCCGCGGCAGGCGACGCCTTCGCCGCCGTCGGACGGGCGCTCGGCCTCGCGGACGGCACCGCCGAGGGCGCGCGGGTCCGGACCGAGGGGCCCGGAGGCGAGGCCTTCGACGCCGTGGTCGACTACCGCAACCCGTACTTCCTCGGGCTGCGCACCGACAACGCGCTCATCCGCTTCTTCGGGCGCGGCCGCTGGGGCGCGCCGGTCGGCGTCAGCGTCCACGACTTCGCGCCCGACGCCGACGCCGAGGTCAACGAGACCGCCTGGAAGGGCTGGCTCGACGGGGTCTTCACCAGCTGACCCGCGCACCCGCGCACGGGGCTACGAACCCTGTGCCATGGGAGTCCCCGCGAGGGCGACGAGCCCGGCCCGGTGGGAGGCCCGCGCAGGCGAAGAGCCCGGCCCCGGACGAAAGGGCCGGGCTCTCGCGTACTCGAACGACTACGCGTACCTGAGCGACTACGGACGGAACCGCAGCACCTGCGGGTCGTGGTCGCTGATCTGGTCGGAGAACTCCGAGTTGATGTGCACGCTGTCGTAGTCGAAGTCGCAGCCCCTGCGAATCGACGGGCTGACCAGGATCTGGTCCAGAACCTGCTCGTTGCCCTGGTAGTCGTACGTGTAACGCTCCCTCTTCGGCAGCGACTTGATCGCCGACCAGAGTTCGCCGTCACCTTCGAGGATCTTGGTGGTGTCCGAGAAGTCGAAGTCGTTCATGTCGCCGAGGGCGAGCACGTCGGCGTTCTTCTGCGTCTTCAGGATCTCGTTGACGAAGGAGTTCACCGCCGTCGCCTGGAGATGACGCTGGGTCTCCGAGCTGCGTGACGGGGGCTGGTACTGCGCGGTCAGCCCCTGGTCGCCACCCTTGGAGTTGAGGTGGTTGGCGATCACGAAGACCGTGTGGCCGCGGAAGACGAACTCGCCCGCGAGCGGCTTGCGGCTGCTCGTCCAGGCCGTGTTGGCCGGGTCGACGCGGCCGGGGGACGCGGTGAGCTGCGCCTTGCCGTGCACCTTCGTGACACCGACGGCGGTCGTCGAGTCGCCGCCCGCGCGGTCGGTGAAGGAGACCCGCTCGGGGTTGAAGAGGAAGACCTGGCGGATGTTGCCGCCCGGCTCGCCGCCGTCCTGGTCGTTGACCGGGTCGATGGAGCGCCAGTCGTACTTCGGGCCGCCCGCCGCCACGATCGCGTCGATCAGCTTGTTCACCGTCTGGTCGGCGGCGACCGTGCCGTCGTCCGTCGCGCCGTTGTTGTCCTGGATCTCCTCCAGGGACACGATGTCGGGCGACTGAAGGTTGTTCACGATCGCGGACGCGTGGGCCGCGAACGTGGCGTCGGCCGGGTCAAGGTTCTCGACGTTGTACGTCGCCACCGCCAGCTCGCCGCGTGACTGCTTGCGTGTCGTCTCGCGTTGCAGGCCGCCCTTCTCCAGGGTGCCCAGCTGGTTGGCGACGAGCGTGTAGCCGCCGAACTGGTTGTAGTCCAGCGGACCGGCGGTGGTGCCGGTGAGCTTGTCGCCGACGTTCGCGGTCGGGAAGTCGGCGGTCGCGCCGAGGGACTGGATCTGTATCCGTCCCGTGTTCTGCGAGGTGTACGAGCCGTACAGCGAGCCGCCGCGGCGGGTGGCGTGCTCGTGCGGCTTCACCGTGACCCACAGCTCCGCGTACGGGTCGGTGGCGGTGACCACACGGGGGTCGGCGACCTGGACGTTCATGCCCTCCAGGGACTCGTAGTAGTCCAGGGCGTACCGCGTCGGCTCCAGGGTGAGCGCGTTGACCGAACCGCTCGCGGCGGTGTCGCCCGCGGGAGCGTAGACGTCCGGCACGGACTTCGCGTCGACGACCGTCGCGGCCGGGACGGCGTTGCCGCTGGAGACGACGGTGACCGTCGGCTTGCCGATCTCCGTCACCGACTGGTTGCCGGTGGAGACGCCGCCCGGGACGTACTCCGAGACCGTGCCCGTCACCGTGACCGAGTCGCCGGCGGCGACCTTGGGAGCGGAGCTGGTGAAGACGAAGACGCCCTCGCTGGTGGCGGGGTCGGCATCCGGGGTGGGGTCCTGGAACCAGAAGCCCTTGGACGAACCGTAGGTCCGCACGCCGGTGACGATGCCGGCCACGTCCGTGACCTTCGTGCCCGCGAGGGGGGAAGTCCGGGTGGTGCCCTGGATGTCGTGGATGTGGACGGTGTCCGCCTGGGCCGGGGTGGTGAGCACCACGGCGGAGACGGTGGAACAGACCGCGGCGACGGTCAGCGCGCCGATGCGCGCGGTTCTCTTGCTCGGCAAGGGAATCCCTCCGGGGACGTTCGTGAGCGCCGGGACGAGGGTGGACGGTGGGGGGAGCGCGACCTGCGTTCGAGCCAGTGACGCGCGTAGAAGAGGGTGGAGCACAGGGTCGTTGAACTTCTACGCGCGTCAATCTCGTGTGTAGCAAGGGGAGTTGTCAAGGTTTCGACGGTGTACGAGACCTGTCGGAGACATGAACCGGGCGGCATGGGTGGAAATCCGTCTAGGCTGAGCAGTTGGCACGGATGTCCCGGGCCGCCTTCGGATTCCCGAGTCCGGCGGCGCCCGGCGGGGTCCGGTGCCCGCCGCGGCCGACGGTGCCCGCCGTCGTCCGGCGCGGCTCCGGGCGAAAGCCCCGCTCGAACCGCTTGCCCTGCCAGCCTGCCAGCCCTGCACGTCGTGGTTGTTCGGAGGAGAACCCAGCCGATGTCAGACAGCTCTTCCCTGCCGCCCGTGCGGCTGCACTCCGAGGCGCAGCTGGCGCGGGACGCGCTCGCCGCGCCGCTGCTCTCCCGCGCCGCGCGACTGGCCCGCTGGGCGGGCCCCGGCACCCGTGTCGGAGCGGGGGGCGAACTCGTCGAGGAACAACTCCCCGAGGCGGCCGGCGTCCTCGGCCTGTCAGGCGAGGAAGCGGTCGCCCTCGCCAGTGAGGCCTGGCGGCTGGCCGTCGACACCGGGCTCGTCGAGATCGTGGACGAGGAGGAGGGAACCGTCACCGCGGGCGAGGACTTCGCCCTGCTCACCTCCGGCGCCCCGCAGGACGTCCTCGGGATCTGGCTCGGCGCGCTCGACGTCGTGCTCGCCGACGCGAGCGTGCCCGACCTCGGCGATCTCGTCGACGCCATGGACGACGAGGGCGAGATCGACCTCTCCTCGCTGGACTGGGACCCGGAGGCGGAGTCCGAGTTCCTCGACGGAGTGCTCGGCAACCTGTATCTGCTGACCGTCGGCGAGGACGCGCTCGGCGAGGTGCCGGTGCCGCTGCCCGCGCTGGCCGCCTCGATGGTCCTGCCCGACGACATGGGGGAGCCCACCAACGACGTCCTGGAGCAGGTCTCGAACGCCATGATGCGGCTCGACGACCAGTTCCGGCTGCTGGAGACCATCGGCCTCGTCGCCTTCCAGCCCGTCGACGAGGCACTGATGGCGGACGCCGCCGAGGAGCCGGCCGCCGCCGCCGACATGGACGTATCGCGGTACGGGGTGGTGCGCCTGACGCCGCTCGGTCTGTACGGACTGCGCGCCCGGCTGATCGAGGCGGGCTTCTTCGCCCCCGCTGTGGGCGAGCTGACCGACAAGGGCGCGGACACGCTGCTGGACGGTACGGCCGGATTCCCCCCGACGGCCGCGCAGGCCGAGATCGAGCAGTGGCTCGCCCGGCGCGAACCGCTGTCCGCCGCCCAGGAGTTGCTCTTCGCGGCGCGCGGCGCCGACACGGGCGCCCCGCTGCGCCGCCTGCACTGCCAGCAGGCTCTCGCGCTGGTCGGCATGGAGGCCGAGCCCGCGCTGCGCGAGGTGCTCGACGACGCCGAGCTGGGCGGTCTCGCCCGGGTCTGGCTCTCCGAGCACGGCGCGTCCGACGTGCCCCCGCCGTCCGAGGCGATGGTCTTCTGGCTCACCATCGACACGGTGGCCGCGCAACTCGCCGCCGAAGGCAACTCCGACGAACTCCAGGCCCTGGTCGAGGGCCTGGCCCAGCAGCACAGCGGCTTCTTCGACACGGCCTGGCGGGTCGAGCACCCCGCCGCCCCCGACGTCCTGGAGGCCATGGGCCGCCTGCACCCCGACAAGAAGGTCGCCAAGGAAGCCCGCAAGGCGGCGTTCAAGGCCCGGTCGCAACAGGGCGGGTGAGCGGACACGACACCGGTGAGGTGACCCGGGCGGGCGCGGGGCGCGGGCGGACGTTTTGTGGAGGTGCGTGTTCTCCTGCGTCGGTGAGGCGACTCGGGCGCGGGGCGCGGGGGGATCGTCCGCGGAGCGGTGTTCCCCCCCGGGCTGGTGAGGTGACCCGGGCGGGGGCGGATCGTCTCGCGGAGGCGCGTGTTCCCCTGCGCCGGGCGGGTGGATTCACGGAAGCGGGACCTCTGAAGTCGGCGCGCGTTCAACTCGCGTTCAGGCGGGGGCGGGACGGTGTGGCCGCAAGCCGAGGTCGCCACTCGCCCCGCACGGCAGTCCGAGTCCACCGTCACAGGAGACATCACATGTCGCTCACTCGCAGGGACTTCGCCAGGCAGTCCGCGATCACCGGTGCAGGCGTCGTGCTGGTCGGCAGCGTAGGCGCCCTCGCCACCGCCCCCAACGCGCTCGCCGCCACGGAGACGGAGATCGACGGCGCCGGCGAGGACTCGGCGGAGGCCCGGCACGGTGGTGTCGGCTACGGTCCGCTCGTCACCGACCCGAGGGGACTGCTCTCGCTGCCCGCCGGGTTCTCCTACCGCGTCATCACCTACAGCGGCCGTACCAAACTGGACTCGGGTGAGTTCACGCCGTCCAACCACGACGGCACCTCCACCTTCGACGGCCCGCGCGGCGCCACCCTCCTCGTCAACAACCACGAGCTCAAGGGCCCCCGCTCCGGCTGGACGTATCCCGTGCCGCTCACCGAGGGCCTGGTCTACGACCCGGCCGCGTCCGGTGGCTGCACGGTCGTCGAGGTGCGCCACGACCAGGTCGCCGAGTGGGTCGGCATCGCGGGCACCTCCACCAACTGCGCGGGCGGCAACACCCCTTGGGGCACCTGGCTCACCTGCGAGGAGACCGAGGACAAGGCCGGCCAGAACGGCATGACCAAGGACCACGGCTACGTCTTCGAGGTCGACCCCGCCGACCGCCGCCGCAACAGGAGCCCCAAACCCGTCAAGGCACTGGGCCGTTACGCCCACGAGGCCGTCGTCGTCGACCCCAAGCGCGGCCGGCTCTACCTCACCGAGGACGCCTCGGGCCCCAACGGCCTGCTGTACCGCTGGACGCCCCCGCAGGGCTTCGAGCACGGCCACGGACAGCTCGCCACCCTCGCCGACGACGCCGGGGCCCTCCAGGCCTTCAAGTGCTTCGACTCCGGCGGCAGGTTCGTCGACGACCTCTCCCGCGCCACCAAGCCCGGCACGGTCTACGGCGTGGACTGGGTCGACGTCCAGGACCGTGACGCCAGGACCGTCTCCGTCCGCAAGCAGTTCACCGACGGCCGGATCACCCGCGCCCGCAAGCTCGAAGGCATGTGGTGGGGCGACGGCGGCGTCTACATCGTCTCCTCCTACGCCCGCACCGAGAGCCCCGGCCAGGCGCACGACGGAGCGGTCTGGTTCTACGACCCGGGGCGCCGCACCCTGACGCTGAAGGTCCTCATCGGCGTGAACCCGGACCCTTCCGCCGACGGCGCCTTCGACGGCCCCGACAACATCACCGTCTCCCCGTACGGCGGCCTCGTCATCGCCGAGGACGGCGAGGGCGTCCAGCACCTGTTCGGCGCCACCGAGAGCGGCCGTACGTACCCGATCGCCCGCAACGAGCTCAACAACGGCACCGCCGAGGCCCCGGAGTACAGCGAGTTCACCGGCGTCACCTTCTCGCCCGACGGCCGCACCCTCTTCGCCAACATCCAGGAACCGGGCATCATGCTCGCGATCACGGGGCCTTGGAAGCGTCAGAAGCGCGGCTGAACTCCCGCCGGTTCCACCGGAATCAATTCGCTAGCCCGACGCGCGGCCGCCCTCCTAAAGTGATGCATGTGTCCAGGTGCGAAGGCAGGACCTACTTCCACTGATAATGGGGCGGCCGCGGGTTCGAGTCCCGTCACCGGTACAACGCGCCGGTGTAGCTCAGGGGTTAGAACACCTACGTCGGTTCCGCCGAACCTGAACTCTGGACACCACAACTTCACGCACCTCCCGGTGCGCGGGCCGCGGCTACTTCTCTTCCAAAGAATCCACGCCGTGGCCGACTTGATCTCGGGAGGCGCAGCTCATGGTGGGTGCCCGGTGCGCAGGCGACGGATACTTCATTTGGGATCAGAGGGTTGCGGGTTCAAATCCCGTCATCGACTTCGGGTCGGTGTAGCTCAATCGGTAGAGCATCTGCGTAAGCCCGTCGCCGACTTCTGACCTCGGGCACCCTCCATTTGCTGTGCCTCCCTCCGAAACGCGACGTCGTCGCAGAAAGAATTCGGGGGAATTCACCATGGCGCGATTCAACACCAAGACGGCCAAGGCGCAGCCCACTTCCCGCGTCACGTCCACCGGCCGTGTGCTGCGGACGCACCAGGGCGGCCGGGGCCAGGAGCGCGACGCGCGCTCCGAGCTCTTCCTGCTCGCGATCGCCAACTTCGTGTCGCAGCAGACCTTCTACGAGACCGGCGCCGACCGCGACGACCGGTTCGCCGCGCTGGTGCGCGAGCTCGCCGTCGCCGACCCGTCCTGGACCGCCGGCCTGCTCGGCTGGCTGCGCGGCGAGGGCAACCTGCGCACCGCCTCGCTCGTGGGCGCCGCCGAGTACGTGAAGGCACGCCTGGACGCGGGCGCCACCGACGGCCCCGCCAACCGGCAGGTCATCGCCTCCGTGCTGCGCCGTCCGGACGAGCCGGGCGAGCTGCTCGCCTACTGGACCTCCCAGTACGGCCGCAACGTGCCCAAGCCCGTCAAGCGGGGCGTCGCCGACGCCGTACGACGTCTCTACAGCGGCAAGTCGCTGCTGAAGTACGACACCGCGTCCAAGGGCTACCGCTTCGGCGACATCCTCAACCTCGTGCACGCGGCGCCGGACCCCGCCAAGCCGTGGCAGGGCGACCTGTTCCAGTACGCGCTGGACCGGCGCCACAACCCGGACACGGCCGTCGTCCCCAAGTCGCTGCCCATGGTCGTCGCCCACCGCGACCTGATGGCGCTGCGGCCCGCCAAGCGGCGCAAGGTCGTGACCGGCGCGCAGGGCGCGCAGCGCCTGGCGGACGCGGGCATGACCTGGGAGGCGCTGGCCGGCTGGCTTCAGGGGCCGATGGACAAGGCGGCCTGGGAGGCCGTCATCCCGTCCATGGGCGCGATGGCGCTCGTCCGCAACCTGCGCAATTTCGACGAGGCCGGCGTCAGCGACGAGGTGGCTGCCCGGGTCGCGGCGAAGATCAGCGACCCGGCGGAGGTCGCGCGCTCGCGGCAGTTCCCGTTCCGCTACCTCGCGGCCTACCAGCACGCTCCGTCGCTGCGCTGGTCGTACCCGCTGGAGCAGGCGCTCGGCCACTCGCTGGCCAACGTGCCCGCGCTGCCCGGCCGGACCCTGGTGCTCGTGGACCGCTCGGGCTCGATGTTCTACTCGCGGCTGTCGGAGCGCTCCGAGCTCAACCGGGCCGACGCGGCGGCGATCTTCGGAACGGCGCTCGCGCTGCGGGCGGCGGACGCGGACCTCGTCGAGTTCGGCACCACCAGCAAGCGGGTGGAGTTCAGCACGGGCGAGTCGGTGCTCAAGGTCATCGGGCGGTTCGGCGACCTCGGCGGCACCAACACGAGCGAGGCGGTCCGCGCGCACTACAAGAAGCACGACCGGGTCCTCATCGTCACCGACGAGCAGGCCACGTACAGCCACTACGGCGACCCGACCGAGCAGGTCCCGGCACACGTACCCGTCTACACCTGGAACCTCGCCGGCTACCGCGCGGGCCACGGTCCGTCCGGAAAGGGCAACAGGCACACCTTCGGCGGACTCTCGGACGCGGCTTTCCGGCTGGTGCCGCTTCTGGAGTCGGCGCGGGACGCGGACTGGCCGTGGACCTGAGGGCTCGCTGTGAAGCCTCCTGGGCTTGCGAGAAGGGCGCGGCCCGTACTTCGGTGCGGGCCGCGCCCATGTGCGTGCCGGGTCCGACAGGGACGACAGCCCCTAGGCGCCGCGTTCGCGTCCGGTGCTTGTGATCACGAGCGCCGACAGCACCAGCGCGGCCAGGGCGATCAGCGCGCCGGCGCCGAACGCGCGGGCCGAGCCCTGCACGAGGATCTCCGACGGTGAGCCGTGGGCGTGCCGGGTCGCCGTGCCGAAGACCGTGACCAGTACGGAGAGCCCGAGGGTGCCGCCGAGCCACTGGAGGGTCTGGAGAAGTCCGGAGGCGGCACCCGCCTCGCGCGGTCCGATGCCGGTGAGGATGGTGGCGTTCAGCGGCATGAAGCTCAGGCCGACGCCCAGCCCCATCACCAGCAGCGGGCCCAGCAGGCCGGACAGGTAGCCGTCGCCGGGTTCCAGCAGCCACAGCCAGCCGGCGGCGACGGCGATCAGTGCCATGCCGGTGAGCAGGACCGGCTTGGCGCCGAAGCGCTGGAGCAGCCGCGGCACGAGGCGCACGGTCGTGAACATCGTCAGGGTCATCGGCAGGAAGGCGAAACCGGCACGCAACGGGCTGTAGCCCAGGGCCTGTTGACTGATCAGGGTGAGGAAGTAGAACGCGCCGAACATGCCCGCGGGCAGCAGCAGGACACCGGCGTAGGCGCCCGCGCGGTCGCGGCTCGCGAAGAGGCGCAGCGGCATGATCGGCTGCTCCGCGCGCGCCTCCACCAGGGCGAAGCCGACGAGCAGGGCCGCCGCCGTGCTGAAGCCCAGCATCGCCTGGGTGTCGCTCCAGCCCTCCTCCGAGACCCGGATGAACCCGTAGACCAGCGAGGTCGTGCCCGCCGTGCCGATGAGCGCCCCCGCCGCGTCGAACCGGCCCGCGTGGCGCGGGGTCTCGGTGACGAAGCGCGGAAGGGCGGCGGCGACCCCGATGCCGATCGGCACGTTGATCAGCAGGGACCAGCGCCAGGACGCCCACGAGGTGAGCATGCCGCCGAGGACCAGTCCGACCGACGCGCCGATCCCGGCCATCGAGGAGTAGACGCCGAGGGCGTGGTGGCGGCGTGGGCCCTCGGGAAAGCTGGTGGTGATGAGGGCGAGGGTGCTGGGGGCGATGAGTGCGGCGCCCATGCCCTGGAGCGTGCGTGCCGCGAGCAGCCAGGGGCTTTCGGTGGCGAGGCCGCCGAGCAGGGAGGACGCGGCGAAGAGGAGCGCGCCCGCGGTGAGGGTGCGGCGCCGGCCCGCGATGTCGCCGATCCGGCCACCCAGGAGGAGCAGGCCGCCGAACGCGAGGGTGTACGTGTTGAGGACCCAGGACAGGCCGGTCGGGGTGAAGTCGAGGTCCCGCTGGACGTCGGGCAGTGCGACGTTGACGACGGTGGAGTCGACTCCGACCATCAGGTAGACGGTCACGATGACGAGGAGGGCGGTGGTTGCCCCGGCGGGGTGAAGCGGCCTCGGGGGTAAGCCGGCTGACGGTGTGTCGGGAGTGGGGGTGCTCGTGGACGGGGAGGGCGGGGTGGACATGGAGTTCTCCTGGTCTGGCGTCCCCGGTACGGTGCGGGTGGGCAGCGCGGACTGCCCGCCGAGATAAGCGGGGACTGTCTCCGTTTGACTCTCGCCAAGATACGGAGAGGGTCCCCGGTTCGCAAGGAGTATCTGAATGGCCCAGGTCAAGCCGATGCGGGCGGATGCGCGGCGGAACTATGAACGGCTCCTGGAGGAGGCGGCGGTCGCCTTCGCCGAACACGGGGAAGGCGCGTCTCTGGACGACATCGCCAAGCGGGCCGGCGTGGGATCCGGGACGCTGTACCGGCACTTCCCTACGCGGCAGGCGCTGCTGGAGGCCGTCTACGTGGACGCCATCGATGCGATCGCCGTGCGCGCGGACGAGATCGCGGCGGAGCTGCCGCCGGGTGAGGCCCTCGTGGAATGGCTGAACGAACTCGGTGAGGGGATGATCCAGGTCCGCGGGCTGAAGGCGCTGCTCGGGTCGGCTGTCGCGGACGGGAGCTCCGAGGTGCTGGCGCGCTGCGGGGCCTCCGTGAAGGGGGCGGCGGGGCGGCTGGTCGAGGCGGCTCAGCGGGAGGGGACCCTGCGGGCCGACCTGGAGCCGATCGAGGTGTTGCGGCTGGCGCACGGGGTGGCCAGCGCGTCGGAGCTCGCCAACGGGGACGGGACGTACATCCGTCGGTATCTGTCGCTGCTGACGGAGGGGTTGCGGCCGTAGCCCTCCGGGCGTCTTGTGCGTGCCGCGTGCCGCGTGCGTGGGTCGGGGCCGACCGCCGGCAGCAGAGGGGCTCGCCCCAGCCAGGGCGCGAAATTCAGCTCCTCCGGCATTTGAGAAGCGGGGTCTGGGGCGGAGCCCCAGGGGCGACGGGGGTGAAGGGCCGGTATGAGGGGGTGAGGCCCACCCCGGGGTCGGGATGACCGGCCGGGGTGGGGGGCCGGGTCAGAGGGACTCGGCTGCCGGTTTCACCATGCCGCGGACCGTGCGGGACTTGACGAAGTCGCCCATGGCCGTCATGTCCCATTCGCCGGAGAACTGCTTGATGAGCTTGGCCATCATGACGCCCGTCTGGGCCTCGGCGTTGGTGAGGTCGAAGCGGACGAGTTCCTCGCCGGTGGCGGCGTCCAGGAGGCGGCAGTAGGCCTTGGCCACCTCGGTGAACTTCTGGCCGGAGAAGGAGTTGACCGTGAAGACGAGGCCGGTGACCTCCGGGGGGAGGTGGCCGAGGTCGACGGTGATCACCTCGTCGTCTCCGCCGCCCTCGCCCGTGAGGTTGTCGCCGGAGTGCTTGATCGCGCCGTTCACGATGGAGAGCTTGCCGAAGTAGCAGCTGTCGATGTGGTTGCGCTGCGGGCCGTACGCGATGACCGAGGCGTCCAGGTCGATGTCCTTGCCGCGGAACGCGGGCTCCCAGCCGAGGCCCATCTGGACCTTGGAGAGGAACGGGCTGCCGCCTTTGACCAGGGAGACCGTCTGGTTCTTCTGGAGGCTGACCCGGCCCTTGTCGAGGTTGATCTTCCCGGAGGGCGCCGGGGCCGCGGGGGGAGCCGGGGGAGCGGCCGGGGCCGGCGGGGCGGTGACGCGGGGGTCCACGGGCGGGGCCGGGGGTGTCACCGGGGGCTGCGGCGCGGGGGCGGACTGGGCGGCGGCCGGGGCGGGTTCCTCGACGCTCACGCCGAAGTCGGTGGCGATGCCCGCCAGGCCGTTCGCGTAGCCCTGGCCGACCGCGCGGGCCTTCCAGGCGCCGTTGCGGAGGTAGACCTCGACGATCACCAGGGCCGTCTCCGCGCCCAGCCGGGGCGGGGTGAAGGTGGCCAGGACCGTGTTGTCGTCCGCGTTGCGGATCGTCGCGGTGGGTTCGATGCCCTGGAACGACTGGCCCGCCGCGTCGGGGCTCGCCGTGACGACGATCTTCTCGATGCCCGGGGGGACCGCGGCCGTGTCGACCGTGATCGCGTCGGGCGCCGTACCGCCGCCCGAGCGGTAGGTCACGCCGGGGCCGGTGGGCTGGTTGTAGAAGATGAAGTCGGCGTCGGAGCGCACCTTGCCGTCGGCGGTGAGCAGCAGGCTCGACACGTCGAGCCGCACCGGGGCGGTGACGTCCACCGTCACGCGCGAGACGGGGAGAGGGATGTTCGAGCCAGGGGTCATAGCTGTCATGACTGGGGTAACGAGCGGAGGCGCTTTACCGTTCCCTTACCCAGGGGTGAGTTGCGGGGGCATGTCCTCCTTCGCCCCCGCAACTCGGACTCGGTGCCAGGGCCGACCCGGACTCGGTTCTAGGGCACGACGACGATCTTGCGTCCCACGCCCGACGCGAACTGTTCCAGGGCCTGGGGGTAGCTCGTCAGGGGGAGGCGGTCGCTGATGAGGACCGACGGGTCGAGGACGCCCGTGGCGAAGAGTTCCGCCGCGCGTTCGAAACTGTGGAGGACGGCCATCGAGCCGGTGATGGTGATCTCCTGGTTGTAGACGCGGTACGGGTCGATGGTGACGCGGGTCGCGTAGTCGGCCACGCCGAACTGGAGGAAGGTGCCCGCCTTCGCCACCCGGTCCAGGCCGTCCTGGATCGCCGCCGCGTTGCCCGTCGCGTCGACGACCACGTCCCAGCCCCGGGGGCGGTCCAGTTCGTCGGGGTTCGCCGCCGCCCCGGAGACGCCCAGCAGCCGGGCGGTGGCCAGCCGCTCGGGGTTCACGTCGACGACGTCCACGCTCGCCGCGCCGGTGCGCTTGGCGAGCTCCAGCATCATCAGGCCCATCGTTCCGGAGCCGTAGACCAGGACGTGGGCGCCGAGCCGGGCCCGCAGGACGTCGTAGCCGCGGACGGCGCAGGACAGTGGTTCGACCAGGGCCGCGTCCTGGGTGCTGACGTGTTCGGGGAGTTTCACGCAGTTGGCGACGGGGGCGGTGGTGTACTGGGCGGCGCCGCCCGCGGTGGTCACGCCGATCGCGGCCCACCGTTCGCAGAGGTTGTTGTGGCCCGTACGGCAGTAGCGGCATTCGTAGCAGTACAGGGACGGGTCGACGGCCACCCGGTCGCCGACCGCGAGCTCCGTGACCCGGCTGCCCACGCCGACCACCTCGCCGGCGAACTCGTGGCCAGGCACGATCGGCAGTTCGGGCGCGAACTCGCCCTGGAGGATGTGCAGATCGGTGCCGCACAGGCCGCAGGCGGCGACCTCGACCACGACCTCGCGGGGGCCCGGCGTCGGGTCGGGGACCTCGGCCACGACGGCACGGCCCACGGACTCGATGACTGCGGCCTTCATTTCACGGCTCCCAACGACAGACCCTGGACCAGTTTGTCCTGGGCGGCGAACCCCGCGGCGAGCACCGGCAGGGAGACGACGAGCGACGCGGCGCACACCTTCGCCAGGAACAGGCCCTGGCTGGTGATGAATCCGGTCAGGAAGACGGGGGCGGTCTCCGCGACCACGCCCGTGAGCACCCGGGCGAAGAGCAGTTCGTTCCAGCTGAAGATGAAGCAGATCAGGGCCGTTGCCGCGATACCGGGGAGGGCTATGGGGGCTACGACCCGGGTCAGGACGGTCGGGAGCCGGGCGCCGTCGATCTGCGCGGCCTCGATCACCGCGACGGGGACCTCGGCGAGGAACGACTGCATCATCCACACCGCGATCGGCAGGTTCATGGAGGTGTAGAGGATGACCAGCAGCCAGATGTTGTCGAGCATGCCGGTGTTCTTGGCGAAGAGGTAGATCGGCAGGAGGCCCGCCACCACGGGCAGCATCTTGGTCGACAGGAAGAAGAACAGGACGTCCGTCCACTTCTTCACCGGGCGGACGGAGAGCGCGTACGCCGCCGGGAGGGCGAGCAGCAGGACGCAGACGGTGGACACCACCGACGCCACGGTGGAGTTGACGATCGCGGGCCAGGGGCTCGCGCCGCCGCCCGTGCCGAAGAACTCCCGGTAGCCGTCGAGGGTCAGGGCCGCGCCGAAGGACGGCGGGTTCTTCGCCGCGTCCGGCTCGGAGTGGAAGGACGTCAGGGCCATCCAGGCGATGGGCAGGAAGAACACGATGCCCAGCACCCAGGCAGCCAGGCCGAGGCCGGCCCCTTTGGCGCGGCGGGGGCGGACGCGTGTCGCGGTGGCGCTCATCAGCGGGACCCCTCCTCACGGAACAGGGACGACACCACGCGCAGGGCGAAGGTCGCGATGACGATCGAGCCGATGACCACCAGGACGCCCGCGGCGGAGGCGAGGCCGTTCTCGTGGGCCTGGTAGAAGCTCTGGTAGACGGTGTAGGGCAGGTTCGCGGTGCCGAGGCCCCCGGAGGTGAGGGTGAAGACGGCGTCGAAGTTCTGGACGATGTAGATCGAGCCCAGCAGGGCGCCCAGTTCGAGGTAGCGGCGCAGGTGCGGGAGGGTGAGGTGGCGGAAGACCTGCCAGTCGTTCGCGCCGTCCACCCGGGCCGCCTCGATCTGCTGGTGGTCGCGGCTCTGCAGGCCGGCGAGCAGGATGAGCATCATGAACGGCGTCCACTGCCAGACCAGGGAGGCCTCGACCGCGAGCAGCGGGGTGTTGGAGATCCAGTCGGGCTGTGGGCCGCCCACAGCGTGCAACAACCCATTGAGCAGGCCGTATTCAGGGTTGTAGAGCACGTGTTTCCAGAGGAGGGCCGCGGCGACGGGGACCACCAGGAACGGTGCGATCAGCAGGGTGCGGACGATGCCGCGCCCTCTGAACCTCCGGTCCAGGAGCAGGGCCAGGATCAGGCCGAGGACCAGACTGACGAGGACGACGGTGACGGTCAGCAGGATCGTCGTCCAGACGGAGTGGCGCAGACCGGCGTCGGTCAGGACGTCCGAGTAGTTGCCGAAGCCGGTGAAACGGCGGGCCTTCGGGTAGAGGGCGTTCCAGTCGAAGAACGAGATCACCAGCGTGGCCACGAAGGGCAGTTGGGTCACCGCGATCATGAAGATCAGGGCCGGGAGCAGCGGTCCGCGGGTGGCCCAGGCGCGCAGCCGGGCGGACGGCTGCCGATGGGCGTGTACGGGGGGAGCGGCCACGCGGGCCGTGGTCGTGGCGGTCATCGTCCCTCGTACTCCTTGGAGATCTTCTCGGCGAGTTTCTGGGACTTGTTCAGCGCCGAGTCGACGGACTGGCGTCCGGCGATGGCCGCGCTGATCTCCTGCGAGACCTTGGTGCCGAGGTCGGTGAACTCGGGGATGCCGACGAACTGGATGCCGGGCGCGGGGCGCGGCTGGACGCCGGGGTCCGTGGGCCGGGCGCCCTCGATGGCCGCACGGGTCATGTCCTGGAAGGCCGCGGCCTCCTTGCGGTAGGCGGCGTTCGTGTACGTCGAGGCGCGTTTGCCCGCCGGTACGTCGGACCAGCCGGTGGTGGTCCCGACCAGTCGCTCGTACCGCTTGCTGGAGGCCCAGGAGATGAACTTCCAGGCCTTGTCCGAGTTGTGCGAGGCCTTCTGGAGTCCCCAGGCCCAGGTGTAGAGCCAGCCGGAGGACGCGGTCTTCTCGACCGGCGCCGGCACGTAGCCGAGCTTGCCCCTGACCGGGGAGTCCTTGGCCTCCAGCAGGCCGGCGGCCGAGGTGGCGTCGTACCACATGGCCGTCTTGCCCTGGGTCATGTTGTTGAGGCACTCGGCGAAGCCTGACTGGGCCGCGCCGGACTCGCCGTGCTCGCGTACGAGGTTCACATAGAAGTTGGTGGCCTTCTCGAACTCGGGGGAGTCCAGACGGGCCTTCCAGTCCTTGTCGAACCAGGTGCCGCCGAAGGTGTTCACCACGGTGGTGAGCGGTGCCATGAGTTCGCCCCAGCCGGGCAGGCCGCGCAGGCAGATGCCCTTCATGCCGGGTTCGGCGCCGTCGGTCGCGGCGGCCAGCCTGCCCACCTGCTCCCAGGTGGGATGCGCGGGCATCGTCAGGCCCTTCGCTGCGAACACGTCCTTGCGGTACATCAGGAAGGACGACTCGCCGTAGAACGGCTGTCCGTAGAGCTTTCCGTCGGCGGCGGTCAGCGACTGCCGCATGGGCTTCAGGATGTCCTGCTCGTCGTACCCGCTGTCGTGGCGGACGTACGAGTCCATCTCGTGCAGCCAGCCGTTGCGGGCGTAGATCGGTATCTCGTAGTTGGACAGGGTGGCGACGTCGTACTGGCCCGCCTGGTTGGCGAAGTCCTGGCTGATCTTGTCGCGGACGTCGTTCTCCGGCAGGACGGTGAAGTTCACCTTGATGCCGGTCTCTTGGGTGAAGTGGGCCTTGGTGAGTTTCTGCAGCTCGACCATCTGCGGGTTGTTGACCATCAGGACGTTGATGGAGTTCCCGCCGGAGCCCGACCCGCCCGCTCCGGTCCAGCAGCCGGAGAGGAGCGGGGAGAGCAGCGTCCCTGCGGCGGCCGCGGCGAGCAGCGCGCGCGGCCTCCGTCGGCTCGGGGTTCGCATGGATCACTCCTGGATGAATGAGGAGATAAGGGGCGGGTCGAGGCGTAAGGGTGCCCCGGAGCGGGTGAGTTGGGCCGTCGCGGCCGGTGGAGTGGGAGAGGTGGCGGGTCGGGTCGGCAGGGGTGTCAGACGCGGATGACCTGGGGGCCCCGCAGTGAGTAGCGGTGCGCCTCGGAGGCCGGGAGCAGGGTGCTCGTGACGATCGTCTCCAGGGCGCCGACGCCGGCGAACCGGCAGAAGCTGACGGCGCCGAACTTGGTGTGCACACCGGCGAAGACCGTACGCCGGGAGGCCCTGATCGCCTGCGCCTTGACCTCGCTGACCGCGGGGTCCGGGGTGGTGAGGCCGTGTTCGCGGGAGATGCCGTTGGCGCCGATGAACGCGAGGTCGATGACGAAGCCGGCGAGCATCTTCGTCGTCCAGTGGTCGACGGTCGCGAGTGTGCCGGGACGGACCCGGCCGCCGAGCAGCAGGACGCTCGTGTTGTCGGCCCCGGCGAGCGCCCCGGCCGTGGCGAGCGAGGCGGTGACCACGGTCAACGGCCGGTCCCTGGGCAGTGCTTCGGCGATGAGCTGCGGAGTGAACCCCTCGTCGATGAAGACCGTCTCGGCGTCTCCGGTCAACTCGGCCGCGGCGGCGGCGATCCGGCGCTTCTCGGGCACATGGCTCGTGGTGCGGAAGGCGAGTGTCGTCTCGAAACCGGCGCTCTCCACGGGGTAGGCGCCGCCGTGGGTACGGCGCACCAGGCCGTGGTCCTCCAGGGTGCGCAGATCGCGCCGTACGGTCTCCTTGGCGACGCCCAGTTCGCCGGCGAGTTCGGTGACGTCGACCGAGCCCGTGCGGCGCGCGGTCCGGACGATCTCGCGCTGCCGTTCCTCCGCCGTCATGGACGTCACCCGCTTCCTCGCGCTCCGTCGCGCACTGCCCGTTCGGGCCCGGTGGAGCCCTTGAGGGAAGTTCTACAGCGGGTGTCGGCCACTGACCAGGCCTGTTGCGGGCCCGATGCTGCCCGGCTGTGCCCGTTCGGTGCCGTGGCCGCCCGCGGCGGACCTGGGGCGGAGCGGGTGAGGAGGTGGGATCGGGCAGGGTCCGTGCCCGAACAGGGGAGCGGGCGGGCCCGTTCGGTCCCCCCCCGCCGTCCCGCTTCCAACTGCCGTGTCAGTGCGGCCAGATCGGCGGGTGCGTCGTGAAGTGGCCGCCCAGGTGGGCGTGGTCGGGGTTGCCGGGGTCGAGTTCGCCCTGTTCGGCGACGATCTTCCCGGCATACGGTTCGGAGTCGTCGCGCGGTTCGTAGCCGAGCGCCCGCGCGGTCGAAAGGTCCCACCACAGGCGGGTGTTGGCGGACGAGCCGTAGACGACCGTGTGGCCCACGTCCTTCGCGGTCAGGGCCGCGTGGAAGAGCCGGGCGCCGTCCTCGGGGCTCATCCACACGGAGAGCATGCGCACGCTGGTGGGCTCCGTGAAGCAGGACCCGATGCGCACCGAGACGGTCTCAAGGCCGTGCTTGTCCCAGTAGAGCTGCGCCAGGTCCTCGCCGAACGACTTGGAGAGGCCGTAGAAGGTGTCCGGGCGGTGCGGGGTGTCGATCGGGATCAGGGGGTCGTCACCCCGCGGGCGCGGGGTGAAGCCGACCGCGTGGTTCGAGGAGGCGAAGACGACACGGCGTACGCCCTCCTCGCGCGCCGCCTCGTACAGGTTGTACGTCCCCTCGACGTTCGCCTTGAGGATCTTGTCGAAGGAGGCTTCCAGGGAGATGCCCGCGAGGTGGATGATCGCGTCGACGCCCCGTACGGCCTCGCGCAGCGCCGCCCGGTCGGCGAGGTCGGCGGTGATCGCGTCCGGCTCGCCCTCGACGGGGAGCACGTCGAGCAGGCGCAGCCCGTAGCCGTACTCCGGCAGCAGCCCGCGCATCAGGGTGCCGAGTCCGCCGGCGGCGCCGGTGAGCAGAACGGTGCGGGGAGCGGGCATGCGGGGTCTCCTCGGTGCGGGCCGGTGTGGCAGGGCGGGGGTGCCGCCGGGCGGTCGGCGAGGGCTCGGCCAGGCGGCCGTATTCGTGTCTGGCATTCACATCCATGGACACGCTAAGGATTGCTGACGTGCTGCGTCAAGTGGCACGCGGAGGGGCGAAATCCGCCTTCGTGTTGCGGGTTTGCGTGCTTGACCAGCCCTAAGGTGGCGGCTTAGCGTGGGCGCGTTCAGAGATATGGACGTGGATCAGAAACGTGCACTCGGTGGGCACCTTTTAAGGGAGAGTCCGTGACGTCAGCCCCTCTTGCCGCTCGGCTGAGCATCCCCAGCGGGCCGCTTTTCTTCCCCGTCACCGCGTACGGCCCCGACGGCACCGTCGATCTCGACGTCTACCGGGAGCATGTGCGACGCGGCGTCGAGGCCGGAGCCGCGGCGGTCTTCGCCTGCTGCGGCACCGGTGAGTTCCACGCGCTCGTGCCCGAGGAGTTCGAGGCGTGCGTGCGGGCCGCCGTGGAGGCGACCGCGGGACGCGTGCCGGTGGTCGCGGGCGCCGGATACGGGACGGCCCTCGCCGTGCGCTACGCCCGCCTCGCGGAGGCCGCCGGGGCCGACGGGCTGCTCGCCATGCCGCCGTATCTCGTGACGGCCGGGCAGGAGGGCCTGCTGCGGCACTACCGGGAGATCGCCGCCGCCACCTCCCTGGACGTCATCGTCTACCAGCGCGACAACGCCGTCTTCACCCCGGGGAGCGTGGTCGAACTCGCCCGCACCGAGGGGATCATCGGCTTCAAGGACGGGCTCGGCGACCTGGACCTGATGCAGCGGATCGTCAGCGCCGTACGCAGCGAGGCACCCGGCGACTTCCTCTACTTCAACGGACTGCCGACCGCCGAACTGACCGGACTCGCCTACCGGGGACTGGGGATCACGCTCTACTCCTCGGCGGTCTTCTGCTTCGCCCCCGAGATCGCGCTGGCCTTCCACCGGGCCCTGAACGCCGGGGACGACACGACCGTGAACCGGCTGCTGGACAGCTTCTACCGGCCCTTCGTCGACCTGCGCGCGCAGGGACGCGGCTACGCGGTGGCCCTCGTCAAGGCGGGCGTCCGGCTGCGCGGACTGGACGTCGGCGAGGTGCGGCCCCCGCTGAACGAGCCGGCCGAGGACCACGTCAAGCAGCTCGCGCAGCTGATCGACCGCGGGTACGCGCTGCTTGAGGAGGGCGTGTGACGACGTCCGTGTTCCTGTACCCCTGGGACGTCAACGGGGACCCGGAGGCCGCCGCCAGGACCGCCGGTCTCGGCGTCCGCCAGGTGACCCTCGCGTCGGCGTACCACTCCACGCGCGCCGCGACGCCCCGCCACCCCCGCCACCGGATCGTCACGGCCTCGCACGCCGCCGTGCTCTACCCGGTGGACGAGGCACGGTGGCAGGGCCGCGCCCTTCGCCCTTACCCGGCGGGCGACTGGGCACCCGGTGACGCGTACGGCGAGGCCGCCGCCGCGCTCGCCGGGGCCGGTCTCGACGTCCACACCTGGGTCGTGCTCGCGCACAACTCCCGTATGGGGGAAGAACATCCGACGACCTCCGTCGTCAACGCCTACGGCGACCGGTATCCCTGGGCGCCCTGCGTCGCCCAGCCCGGCACCCGCGCCTACCTCACCGATCTCGCGGTGGAGGCCGCGGTCCGGCCCGGCGCCGCCGGTACGGAACTTGAGTCGCTCGGCTGGTACGGGCTCGCCCATCTGCACGCCCACGACAAGATCGGCGGGGTGGCGCTCGGGGACGCCGGGCAGTACCTGATGTCGCTCTGTTTCTGCGCCGCGTGCGCGGACGGATACGACCGGCAGGGCCTCGACGCCGAGGAGTTGGCGTCCTTCGTGCGCGGCGCGCTGGAGCCCGTGTGGCGGGGGGCGCCGTCCGACGGGGGCTGGGCCGGGGTGGAGAAGCTGCTCGGGGCGGCGACCGCCGCGGCCACCCGCGCCTGGCGCGACCGGGTGGCCCGCTCGCTCCAGGAGGAGACGGTCTCGGCCGTCCGCTCCGCCGCACCGGCCGGGTTCCAGGTACTGCTGCACGCCGACCCCGTCTCCTTCCACTGCGGCGCCAACGCCGGGGTCGACCCGCGGCACGTCCTGTCGGTGGCCGACGGGGTGGTCGTGCCGTGCACCGGGGGCGCGGACCTGCTGACCCCGTTCGCGGAGGCGGCGCGCGCGGGCGCCAAGGGGCGTGTCCTGGCGGCCAACTTCACCGTGGTGTCCGGGATGGGCGGCCGGCCGGCCACCCTGGCGGCGGACGCGGCGCGCGCGATCGAGCTGGGTGCGACGGAACTGCGGCTGTACCACGCGGGATTGGCCTCGGACGCCGATCTGGAGGCGGTACGGGGGGTGTTGGCGGGGCTGTAGTCCAGCCCCTCCGGCGTTTGAGGAGCGGGGTCCGGGGCGGAGGCCCCGGGGACGGGTAGGGGCGGAGGGGGCGAGAACCGGTGTGCCCTCAGTCCGCCACCGGCTCGGGGGCGCTCCGGAACAGCGGGCCCAGGGTCACCAGCCGGATCAGGCCCAGCGCGGGCAACAGGACCCGGTGGCCGACCAGTTCGACGAGCCCCGCCCCGAGGGCCAGCCCGACGGCGTTCGGCGCGTACAGGAGCGTGTTCAAGGTGGCGAAGGCGCGGCCCGGCAGCTCGGGCGGTGTCTCCCGCTGGACCGCGGTGTACGTGGCGATGAGCACGCAGGGCAGCCCGGCCCCCGCGGCCGCGCTGGACGCGAGGGCCACCGCGTCGCCCGGAACAGGCCGGGAGATGACCGCGACGGCGGTGAGGGCGATCCCGCAGGCGGCGAAGCGTTGTTCGCCCAGCCACCGCAGCAGCGTCCCGGACACCGGACCGACGGCGACCGAGCCGAGACCCTGCGCGACGTACAGGACGCCGACGTACGCGGGGGAGTGACCCAGCCCTTCGGCCACGGCGTAGACCGTCGAGCCGCAGATCCCCGCGAAGAGCATCGTCGTACCGCCCGCGACGACCAGCGGCCGGAGCCGGGGGTGGCCCCGGAGATGGCGGACGCCCTCCGCGGTGCGGGTGCGCAGGCTCTCGGCGGGCTCGCGCGCCGGCGGGGCCTCGCGGACGCGCGGCAGCGCGAACACCGCCGCCGCCAGGACGAACGTCACCGCGTCCAGGAGGGCCACCCGCGGGCCGCCGTACGCCGCGTAGAGCCCCGCCCCGGGGAGTCCTCCATCACAGGCTGTGGGCGGTGATGTCGCCGTAGGAGGTGGTCGCGTGGATGTCCAGGCCGGTGGCTGCGCCGTCGGCGTTCTTGAGTGTGTTGTCGATCCGGCCGTAGGCGGTGCCGCCGTCCAGGGAGGCGGAGACTCCGTGGGCGGCGCCGACCGAGATCCCGCCGTGCCCGGTGCGCAGGGTGACCCTGCCGCGTACGGCCTCCGTGATGCGGATGTCGCCCTTCTGGGTGCTGATCTCGGCCGGGCCGTTCAGGCGGCCGACCGTGATGTCGGCGTCGAGGCCGGTGAGACGGGCGCTGTCGGCCTCGTCGAGCTCGACCGAGCCGCGGGCGCCGTCGAGGACGATGTCGCCGAGCCGTCCGACGCCCCGGAACTCGGCGGCGGCCGCCTTCGCCTCGACGCGGGAGCCGGCGGGCAGCTGGACGGTCACCTCGACGGACCCGGAGGAGCCGAGGGCCCGGTTCCGCGCCGCCGGGATCTCGATGCGCAGGACGCCGTCGCCGTAGGAGACCTCGGTCTGCTCGGCCGCCTTCACGTCGCGGCTCTTGGAGGCGTCCGCGGGCAGGATCTCGACCGTGGTGTCGGTACGGTCCGCCGCGCTGAACCGGATGCGTCCGGCCGGGATGTCGAGGACGGCCGAGACGGGGGCGGGGGTGTCGAACTTCTGCATGGTGCTCTCCTTCGGCTGCGCCGTGTGCGTTCCCTGCTGCTTTCTGGTGATGGAAACGCTACGTTGCATTCAAGGTTAAGGCAACATGCTCGTTGCGTGTAACTGTTGTAATTGCAGGTAAGTGGCTGGAATTTGTTGCAATGGTTCTGGGTTTAATGCAACAAGCCTTACTCGGTTCATTGCAATGGATTGCGGGTGAACGCTATGCGCGTGAGCGCTGTGCGGGAGACGCCCGGGGCGCCCGGATCCGTCCGGGCGCCCGCCGGGGATTCCCTCAGTCCTTCAGCAGCGCGCAGACGAAGTTCTCCTCGACCTTGCGCAGCTCCTTCAGCAGCTCCGGCTTGGTCGCCTGGTTCACCTGGGTGGTGAGCGAGAAGGTCAGGGACCGCCGGCCGTCCGGGGTGGCGGCGATCAGCTGGGTGTAGCCGGGGAAGTTGCCCGTGTGGCCGAGGACCACTCCGCAGCGGGTGGAGTAGCGGAAGATCGCCTCACCCGCCTTGTTCTTGCCGGGTCCGGCCGGCTCCGAGGCCCCGTCGATCCAGCGCCGCTGCTCGCGCAGGGTGGCCTTGGAGATCAGCGCCCCGCCCGCGTAGCCGCGGATGAAGCGGGTCAGGTCCGCCGGCGTCGAGATGATCCCGCCCGACGCCCACGCGCCCGACGCGCTGAGCGCCTCGCTGATGTCCTGCGGCGGGTTCGGCGGCTGGACGTCGTAGCCGTGCATGTACGGCTCGGGCATCTCGTAGCCCTGCGGGAGGCTCGTGTCGCGCAGGCCGAGCGGCCGGTAGACGAGCCCGCGCAGCAACTGCTCGTAGCGCTTGCCGGTCGCCGCCTCGGCCATCAAGGCGACCGCGATGTTGTCGGAGTTGGAGTACTTGTACTGCGATCCCGGCCGGAACAGCAGCGGTTCGCCGGCCACGTAGTCGAGCAGCCGGCGCGAGTCGAAGTGGTGGCGCGGATCGGCGGTCAAGATCTTGATGAACTCGGGACTCTGGGTGTAGTCGGGCAGCCCGCTGGTGTGGTTCAGCAACTGGCGCAGCGTCACGGCGTGCCACTGGCGCGGCAGGGACGGCAGCCGGCGGCCGATGGTGTCGTCCAGGGAGAGCGCGCCGCTGTCCACCAGGCGCAGCGCCACGGCACCGCTGAACGCCTTCGCGGTACTGGCGATCCGCGTGTGGTCGTCCGGTGTGATCGGACGTCCGCTGTCGAGGTCGGCGACTCCCGCGCGCACCACGCGGGACTCGCCCTCGCGGCGCAGGACGGCGATGACACCGGGCGGGCCGCCGGGGCTGCTCACCAGCCCTTCGAGCTGCTTCCGCAGCGCGCGGTCGTGATCGCGGTCCGCGGAGCCTGAGCCGGCGTCGGCCGGTGCGGACACGGCGCCGGTCAGACAGGCGGCGGCCAGCAGGGCGCCGAGGGACGGACGCAGGCGGGGGTGGCGGGCCAGTGGCATGGGATTCTCCCGAGTCGGGTGGGGCCTGGGGGCCGGGGCAGGCCCAGCTTCGGCCCCGGGTGATCGACTCGCCCGCGCCGCTGCTGCATACGGAGGAGCGGGACGCCCGGTGGTGGGCCGTCCGGCTGTCCTGGGGCGGGAGCCCCTGGCCGGGGAACCGATGACTTTCGGGTCCGTACGGGGTCTACACAACGGGCTCGGCGGCACAGGTCCACCCCCGCGGACCTGCCCCCGGGCGTTTCCCCCTGAAGGGGACCCGCAGTTCTGAGGAGAATCGGATGACCGGCCAGACCTTCGACTTCGGGCCGCAGGCCCTGATCGTGGCGCGCCTCGCGGAGGGTGTCACGGACGCACGGTTCGACGGGGCGACGCCCTGCCCGAAGTACGCGGTGCACAACCTGCTCGGGCACCTGAACGGGCTGGCCGTCGCCTTCCGCGACGCCGGGCGCAAGGACCTGGGCCCTACGACCGGCACCAGCCCGGCCGCCACCGTGCCCGACATCGAGCCGGGCTGGCGCGAGACGCTGCCGAAGGCGCTCGACGAACTCGCCGACGCCTGGCGGGACCCGGCCGCCTGGACCGGCACGACCCGGGCCGGCGGAGTCGACCTGCCGGGCGCGGTCGCGGCGGCCGTGGCCGCCGACGAACTGGTGGTGCACGGCTGGGACCTCGCGCGGGCCACCGGCCAGCGGTACACGCCCGACGCCGCCGCCCTGCAAGCGGCGCACGGGTTCCTCGTCGGCGTGGCCGAGGACCCGGCCCGGGGCGGGGGCATCTTCGGCCCCGCCGTCCCGGTACCCGGCGACGGGCCGCTCCTCGACCGCGCGATCGGCCTCAGCGGCCGCGACCCCGGCTGGAAGCCGTAGCGGGGTTCACGGGCTGCCCGCCAGGCGTGCGGGCGGCCCGTACGCGTACTCCGGGGGCGCGCACCGTGAGGCCGGCCTCGTCGTGCGTCGCGAAATTGAACACCCGACGCGCCTCGCCCCGAAGAGGGGACCCGGACCCTCCGGCACTTCGCGCCTCACCCGGCACGTCAATTTTCTCTGCCGGAAGCGTTGACGAAACACGGTCACGCTCCTACCTTCAACGCGTCGTACTTCGTACGTCATATATGAGACGCGATACGCGAGATCCGGGGTCGATGTCCGCGAGCGACGCCCGGCTCCCGTGATCCGAGCCGTGAGACCGGAGAGGCGCGCATGACCTCTGTGCCCACCCCGATCCCCTCCCGCACGCAGTTCGTGCTGGAGGGGATCAAACACCGCATCCTCACCGGGCAGTTGACCCCGGGACAGGCCCTGGTCGAGACCGACCTCGCCGCACAGTTCGGGGTGTCCAAGACCCCCGTGCGCGAGGCGCTCAAGACCCTGGCCGGCACCGGTCTCGTCGTGATGAACCAGTACAAGGGCGTCACGGTGCGCATGGTGGACGCGGACATGGCGCGCGAGGTGTACGACGTACGGCTGCTCCTCGAACCCGAGGCGCTGCGACGGGTGGTGCGCCGCGGAGCCTCCCTCGACGCCGCCCGTGACGCCCTCACCCGTGCCGACGACGCCGCCGACACCGCCGAACGGTCCCTGGCCAACCGGGAGTTCCACCGCGCCCTGTACGTGCCCTGCGGCAATCCGCTGCTCGGCCGGATGCTCGACGAGGTGCGCGACCAGGCGGCCCTCGTCTCGGCGGTCGCCTGGGCGTCCGATCCCTCCTGGGAGCGGGAGGCGAGCGAGCACCGGGAGATCCTGCGGCTCGCCCTCGACGGTGACGCCGACGGCGCCGCCGGAGCGCTGCACGCGCACATCGCGTCGTTCGTGCGACGGGCCTTCCCCCAGGGCCGGGAAGAGGACGGACAGGAATGACAGCGACGTTCGAGACCCAGCGGGCGGCCCTCGCCGAGGTCGTGGCGATCCCGGTGACCCCGTTCGCCGAGGACGGCACGATCGACCGGGACACCCACCGGGCCCTGCTGCGCCGGCTGATCGACGGCGGCGTCCGCACCCTCACCCCCAACGGCAACACCGGCGAGTTCTACGCCCTCACCCCCGAAGAGCGCCGGATCGTCACCGAGTCGACCGTCGAGGAGGCCGGCGACCGCGCGGTCGTCCTCGTCGGCGTCGGGCACGACGTACCGACCGCCGTCGCCTCCGCGCGGCACGCCCGTGCCCTCGGCGCACCGATGGTGATGGTCCATCAGCCCGTTCATCCCTATGTCTCGGAGAGCGGCTGGGTCGACTACCACCGGGCCATCGCCGAGGCCGTGCCGGAGCTGGGCGTCGTGCCGTACATCCGCAATCCGGTGCTCGCGGGTGCGCGGCTCGCGGAACTCGCGGACGCCTGTCCGAACGTCATCGGTGTGAAGTACGCCGTTCCCGACGCGGCGCGCTTCGCGTCCTTCGCACGCGACGCCGGGCTCGAACGGTTCGTGTGGGTGGCCGGACTCGCCGAGCCGTACGCTCCCTCGTACTTCTCGGCCGGCGCCACCGGCTTCACCTCGGGCCTGGTGAACGTCGCCCCGGCCGTCTCGCTGAACATGATCGAGGCGCTCCGGTCCGGCGACTACCCGGCCGCGATGAAGGTCTGGGAGCAGATCCGCCGCTTCGAGGAACTGCGCGCCGCCAACGCCTCCGCGAACAACGTCACCGTGGTCAAGGAGGCCCTGTCCTCGCTCGGCCTGTGCCGCCGCGACGTCCGCCCGCCGAGCAGGCCGCTGCCCGCGAGCGAGCGCTCCGAGGTCGCCGCCATAGCCGCCGGATGGTCCCTGTGAAGCGGCCCGAGGACCTCAGGAGCCATCAGTGGTACGGCACCGACGGGCTCCGTTCGTTCAGCCACCGGGCCAGGACCCGGCAGCTCGGCTACCTCCCCGAGGAGCACCTGGGCAAGCCGGTCATCGCGATCCTCAACACCTGGTCCGACATCAACCCCTGCCATGTGCACCTGCGCGACCGCGCGCAGGCCGTGAAGCGGGGCGTGTGGCAGGCCGGCGGATTCCCGCTCGAATTCCCGGTGTCCACACTGAGCGAGACCTTCCAGAAGCCGACCCCGATGCTCTACCGCAACCTGCTCGCGATGGAGACCGAGGAACTGCTGCGGTCGTACCCGGTGGACGGGGCCGTGCTGATGGGCGGCTGCGACAAGACCACGCCCGCGCTGCTCATGGGGGCCGCCTCGGTCGATCTGCCGACCGTCTTCGTGCCCGCCGGGCCGATGCTCCCGGGCCACTGGCGCGATGAAGTCCTCGGCTCCGGCACCGACATGTGGAAGTACTGGGACGACAGGCGCGCCGGTCTCATCGGGGACTGCGAGATGACCGAGCTGGAGAGCGGGCTCGCGCGGTCGCCGGGGCACTGCATGACGATGGGGACGGCGTCCACGCTGACGGCCGCCGCCGAGGCGCTCGGCGTCACCGTGCCCGGCGCGTCGAGCATCCCCGCCGTCGACTCCGGACACGACCGGATGGCCGCCGCCGCGGGGATCGGGATCGTCGAACTCGTCCACAAGGACCGCAAGTTGTCCGACATCCTCACCGAGGACGCCTTCACGGACGCGGTGACGACGGTGCTCGGTCTCGGCGGTTCGACGAACGCCGTGATCCATCTGATCGCCATGGCCGGACGGGCCGGGGTCACC
Source organism: Streptomyces sp. NPDC042002 (assembly GCF_055588305.1). Classification (NCBI taxonomy): domain Bacteria; kingdom Bacillati; phylum Actinomycetota; class Actinomycetes; order Kitasatosporales; family Streptomycetaceae; genus Streptomyces; species Streptomyces sp. NPDC042002. Next base: position 501,392 of record NZ_JBVJCT010000001.1, read on the forward strand.
CTCACGCTGGACGACTTCGACAGGATCGCCCGGACCGTGCCGGTGCTCGCCAACGTCCGCCCCGGTGGACGGACGTACCTCATGGAGGACTTCCACTTCGCCGGCGGACTGCCCGGGTTCCTGTCGCGGATCACCGACCTGCTGCACCTGGACCGGCCCACGGTCTCCCACGACACTCTGCGCGAGCAGCTGGCGAACGCCCAAGTGCACAACGACGACGTCATCCGCACCCGGGAGAACCCGGTCGCGGCCGAGGGCGGAGTGGCCGTCCTGCGCGGCAACCTCTGCCCCGACGGCGCCGTCATCAAGCACATCGCCGCCGAGCCGCACCTGCTCCAGCACACCGGTCCCGCGGTCGTCTTCGACGACTACCGCACCATGCAGCGGACCATCGACGACCCGTCGCTCGGCATCACCGCGGACAGCGTCCTCGTGCTGCGGGGCTCCGGTCCCAAGGGCGGCCCGGGCATGCCCGAGTACGGGATGCTGCCGATCCCCGACCACCTGCTCAAGCAGGGTGTCCGGGACATGGTGCGGATCTCCGACGCCCGGATGAGCGGCACGAGTTACGGCGCGTGCGTACTTCACGTGGCACCCGAGTCGTACGTCGGCGGCCCGCTCGCCCTCGTACGCGACGGGGACCCGATCACCCTCGACGTCGAGGCACGGTCACTCCGACTCCACGTGGACGACGCGGAGCTGGAGCGCAGGCGGGCGAAGTGGGCTCCGCCGCCCGTCCGTTACGAGCGCGGTTACGGAGCGCTCTACAACGAGCAGATCACCCAGGCCGACACCGGCTGCGACTTCGCGTTCCTGGCCCGGCCGGGCCAGGTGCCGGACCCGTACGCCGGCTGAGGCCCCCGCACCCGCACGTGGAAGTGCTCGACCCATGTGGTCGTAGCAAGCGCTTCCTGTACTCGCTGTACTTGCCCCACTGCGAACGGAGAACAGTCATGGCCCAAGCCGCAGCCGTGGCGAAACCGCCCGCGCCACCCCGGCGGCGCCGTGCTTCCGCGACCCCGCGCAGGCTTCCGTATCTGCTGATCGCCCCCGCGGCGCTGCTGATGCTGGGCTTCATCGCCTACCCCGTCATCAGCGTCTTCTACTACAGCCTGCGGAACTACAACCCCACCAAACCGTGGCGCAACGGCTACGCGGGCTTCGGCAACTTCACGCACGCCTTCACCCAGGACCCCCAGTTCTGGGACACACTGACCTTCAGCGCGAAGTGGGTCGCCGTCGAGGTCGGTCTCCAACTGCTGTTCGGCCTGGCGCTCGCGCTGATCGTCAACCAGACCTTCGCCGGGCGGGCGTTCGGGCGCGCGCTGGTCTTCTCGCCGTGGGCCGTCTCCGGGGTGCTGACCTCGGCGATCTGGGTGCTGCTCTACAACTCCCAGACGGGCGTCACCCGTTACCTCGCCGACGCCGGCATCGGCTCGTACGGGACGAGTTGGCTGTCGGACACCTCCACCGTCTTCCCGGCTGCCGTGGTCGCCGACCTGTGGCGCGGGGTCCCCTTCTTCGCGATCCTGATCCTCGCCGACCTCCAGTCCGTCTCCAAGGACCTGTACGAGGCCGCCGAGGTCGACGGAGCGAGCCGCGTCCGGCAGTTCCTGCACATCACGCTGCCGCACCTCAAGGACGCGATCATCCTCTCCACGCTGCTGCGCGCGGTGTGGGAGTTCAACAACGTCGACCTGCTCTACACCCTGACCGGCGGCGGACCCGCGGGCGAGACGACGACCCTCCCGCTCTACATCGCCAACACCAGCGTCGACGCCCACGACTTCGGCTACGCGTCCGCCCTCACCACGGTCGCGTTCGTGATTCTGCTGTTCTGCTCGATCGTCTATCTGCGACTGAGCAAGTTCGGAGGCGGGGACAAGTGATCACCAAGGAAGCCGGGACGATCGCCCCGGCCGCACCCGCCCAGCCCGTCGAGGTACCCCGCCCGCGCGAACGGGAGAAGCACCGCGCCTGGGACGAGGTCCCGCGATGGCACATCTATCTCCCCCTCGGCATCTACCTGCTCTTCACCCTGATCCCCTTCTACTGGATCCTGCTCTTCGCGCTGCGCCCGGCCGGGTCGACCTCGCTCGTGCCCTGGCCCATGACCCTCGAACACTTCGACAAGGTGTGGAACGAGCGCAGCTTCGGGACCTACTTCCAGAACAGCGTCCTCATCGCCGTAGCCACCCTGGTGATGACCACGCTCGTCGCGCTCGCCGGCGGCTACGCGCTCGCCCGCTTCGACTTCAGGATCAAGCGCGGCTTCATGCTCGCGCTGCTCTGCTCGCAGTTCGTGCCGGGCGCGCTGCTCCTGGTCCCGCTCTTCCAGATCTTCGCCGAGCTCCGGATGATCAACTCGCTGGTCAGCGTCATCATCGCCGAGACGGTCTTCCAGCTCCCGCTGTCGATGATCCTGATCAGCGGGTTCATCAGGAACGTGCCGTACACCCTGGAGGAGGCCGCCTGGGTCGACGGCTGCAACCGCTTCGACGCCTTCCGGATCGTCGTACTCCCGCTGCTGCGGCCCGGGTTGATCGCCGTCGGCTCCTTCGCCTTCGTGCATGCCTGGAACCACTTCCTGTTCGCCCTGATGTTCCTCAGCGACCAGAGCAAGCAGACCATCCCGGTCGGCCTCAACACCCTGATGAGCTCCGACAGCGTCGACCTGGGCGCGCTCGCCGCGGGCGGCATCATCGCCGCCGTCCCCGTGGTCGTCGTCTTCGCCTTCATCCAGAAGTGGCTGATCACCGGATTCAGCGCCGGGGCGGTGAAGGGATGACGAGCGCCTCGCGGCAGCAGGCCGGTGCCCCGCGCGCAGCCGGCCTCCAAGCCCTGAGCGGAGCCGGTCCGCGGACCACGCCCGCCGCCGCCCCGGCGAACACGACGGCCCCCGGACTCCCGCTGCCCGTCGTCCTCGCGGGCGCCCGAGGCCACGGCCACTGGCACCTGGACAACATCCGCCGTCTCCAGGACAAGGGCCTGGTACGCCTCGCCGGGGTCTGCGAGCTGAACCCGCTCACCGAGGAGGAGCTCGGCGGGCAACGCGTGGAGCAGTCCGCCGACTTCGGGGCGCTCCTCGACTCCACCGGTGCCGCCGTCGCGGTGATCTGCACCCCCATCCCCACCCACGCCGACCTCGCGCTGACCGCCGCGCGCAAGGGTGTCCACCTGCTCCTGGAGAAGCCGCCCGCTCCCTCCTACGCCGAGTTCCGGCGGATGGCCGACGGGGTCGCGGCGGCCGGTGTGGTCTGCCAGATCGGCTTCCAGTCGCTCGGCTCGCACGCCGTGCCCGCCATCAGGAAACTCATCACCGAGGGCGCGCTCGGCCGGGTGACCGGCATCGGCGGGGCGGGGGCCTGGGCACGCGACGAGGCGTACTACCGCCGCGCGCCCTGGGCCGGAAAGCGCCGGCTGAACGGCGTGGACGTGGTCGACGGTGTCCTGACGAACCCGCTGGCCCACGCCGTCGCCACGGCCCTCGCGCTGGACGGTTCGACCCGCGCCGAGGACGTCACCGCCATCCGCACCGAGCTGCTGCGCGCCAACGACATCGAGTCCGACGACACCTCGTGCGTACGGGTCACGACCACCGGGGGCCGGATCACGGTCGCCGCGACGCTCTGCGCCGAACACCCCGGCGAACCGTACGTCCTGGTGCACGGCACCGACGGCCGGATCACCTTCTGGTACAAGCAGGACCGGGTCCTCGTGCAGCGGTCCGGACACGGCCCCGAGGAGATCGAGTACGGCCGTACGGACCTGCTGGAGAACCTCGTCGAGCATCTGAGCGGCGGCACCGAACTGCTGGTCCCGCCCGAGTCGACGGGCGCCTTCATGAAGGTCGTCGAAGCGATCCGGCAGGCACCCGACCCGATCGCGCTGCCCCCGGACGCCTGGGAACCGCTCCCCGGCGAGAACCGCCGCGTGGTGCGCGGCGTCGACGGATTCGTCGCGGCGGCCGCCGACACCCTCGCCCTCTACTCCGAGCTGGGCGCCTCCTGGGCGCTCCCGACAGAGGTGAGCACCGCGTGAACAACGACTCGCTGGTCCTGCGGATCGGCGGCCGCCCCGTCGGCCGCTACGTCACCCGTCCCGCACTGCCCGCCCGGCTCTCCCCGCGCCCGTATCTGCACCCCGTCACCACCCTGGCCGGCACGGCCGTCACCGAGCTCAGCCCGGCCGACCACCCACACCACCTCGGCGTCGGTGTAGCCGTACCCGACGTCGAGGGGCACAACTTCTGGGGCGGGCGTACCTACGTCCGCGACCAGGGACCGACCGAGCTCGACAACCACGGCGCCCAGCGGCACACCGCCTTCCAGCTGCGCGACCCGGACGGCTTCGTGGAGGAGCTGCGCTGGACGGCCGCGGGCACCGAGCTGCTGCGCGAACGCCGTACGGTCGCGGCCGTCGGACTCACCGACTCCGCCTGGGCGCTGGACTTCACCTTCTCGCTCACCAACGTCACCGACCACGGGCTCTCGCTCGGCAGCCCGGCCACCAACGGACGGCCGGGCGCGGCGTACGGCGGCTTCTTCTGGCGGGCCCGCAAGGAGCCGGACGCCCCGCGCGTGTTCACCGCCGACGCCGAGGGCGAGGAGGCGGTCCACGCGCGCACCGCCGACTGGCTCGCCCTCGCGGGCGCCGGCTGGACGCTCGTCCTCGCCGGGGCGACCGACGCGACCCGCCGTGACCCGTGGTTCGTCCGCACCGCCCAGTACCCGGGCGTCGGCTCCTCCCTCGCCCACGAGAAGCGGCTCACCGTCGAAGCGGGCGGCACGCTCGTACGCCGGGTCGTCACCGTCGTCGCCGACGGCACCCTCGACCGGAGCGAGGCCGCCGCGCTGGTCCGCAAGGCGGTGAGCCCCTGATGGCCCTGCCCTCCGCCGACCTCGGTGACGGCACCTACCGCAACCCGGTCCTCGACGCCGACTGGTCCGACCCCGATCTGCTCTGCGTCGGCGACGACTTCTACCTCACCGCCTCCAGCTTCGGCCGCGCCCCCGGCCTTCCCCTGCTGCACTCCCGGGACCTGGTCAACTGGACGCTCGTCGGGCACGCCCTCCAACGCCTGGAACCCGCGCGCGAGTTCAGGCGCCCCCGGCCCGACCGCGGTGTGTGGGCGCCCTCCCTGCGCCACCACGACGACCGTTTCTGGATCTTCTGGGGCGACCCCGACCACGGCATCTTCCAGGTCAACGCCCCTGAGATCAGGGGCCCCTGGACCCGGCCGCACCTGGTGAAGGAGGGGAAGGGGCTCATCGACCCCTGCCCGCTGTGGGACGAGGAGAGCGGCGAGGCCTATCTCGTGCACGCCTGGGCCAAGTCCCGCTCCGGCGTGAAGAACCGGCTCACCGGACACCGGATGCGCCCCGACGGCACCGGGCTGCTCGACGAGGGAAAGGTGATCGTCGACGCCGACCTGATTCCCGGCTGGTTCACCCTCGAAGGGCCCAAGGCCTACCGGCACGACGGCTGGTTCTGGATCTTCGCGCCCGCCGGGGGAGTCGAGACCGGCTGGCAGGGCGCCTTCCGTTCGCGCGGCTTCTTCGGGCCCTACGAGGAGCGGGTGGTCCTGGAACAGGGCAACACCCGGGTCAACGGCCCGCACCAGGGCGGCTGGGTGCGCACGGCGACGGGCGAGGACTGGTTCGCGCACTTCCAGCAGCGCGGTCCCTACGGGCGGGTGGTCCACCTCCAGCCGATGCGCTGGGGCGATGGGGGTACCTCCCGCTCGAGCGAAGCCGAGAGTGGGGGAGGCTGGCCGGTGCTCGGAGACCGGGGCGCCCCCGTCGCCGTACACCGGAAGCCGGAACTGCCGCCCCAGCCGCCGTCCGCGCCCGCCACCGACGACGACTTCCCCGGCGGCCGTTTCGGGCGCCAATGGCAGTGGACCGCCAACCCCCAGGACGGCTGGGCCACCCAGCACTCCGGCGACGGGCTGCGGCTGAGCTGTGTCCGTACGGCGGACGCGCACGACCTGCGCAGAGTGCCCCATGTCCTCACCCAGCGGATACCGGGCGCGGCGGCCACCGTCCAGGTCGACCTGTGCCTCGACAGCGAGGAACCCGGGGCACGGGCCGGACTCGTGGTGCTCGGGGACGCGTTCGGCTGGATCGGACTCCAGCGCGAGCCGGGCGGATCGGTACGGCTCGTGCACCGGTTCGCCGAGACGGTCGCCGCGGCACCCGTCGTGCGGTCGGGGTCGTGCGAGGGCGAGCGGGACGCCGCACCCGCGCGGCCCGCGCCCGAGGGACGGGCCCGGCTGTGGATCGAGATCGGCGCGGGAGCCCGTTGTCGCTTCTCCTACGACGTCGGTGGCGGCCGGCAGCCCTCGGGGCAGGTCTTCGCCGCCACCGGATGGCGCTGGGTCGGCGCCCTGCTCGGCCTGTTCGCCGTCGCGCCGACCGGCGTCGGACACGCCGGCGCCGCCTCGTTCACGCGTTTCCGTGTCACCCCGGCCCCCTGAGGGTCACTTCCTGCCGTACGTACGCCTGTTGGGAGCCGCAATGACGCACCTCCGTGGCAAGCGCTTACCGGATGAGGGAGGAAGGGCGCGTCCCTTCCGGAAGCATCCGGGTGCCGATCTCCGAGGACACCGCACCGACCCCGCCACCCCGTTGGATCCAGAGGAAGAGAGCCGACCGATGAAGAGAAGCCCACTCAAGAGCAGCCCACTGGGGACCGGCGCACCGCGGACCGGTTCACCGGAGGCCGGCGCGCCGAAGACCGGCAGGCGCGGCGGCAGGCGCGCGGCCGTCGCCGTCGCCCTCGGTTCCGTGCTCGCGCTGACCGCCACCGCCTGTGGTGACAACGGCAGCGGCAGCGCGGGGGACAAGGGCACCGAGGGTTCCGGCAAGGGCGAGATCACCTTCTGGGACAACAACGGCGGTGTCCGCACCGACATCTGGAAGCAGATCATCGCCGACTTCGAGAAGAAGTACCCCGACATCAAGGTCGACTACGTCGGTATCCCGGCGGCCAGCGCCCAGTCCAAGTACGACACCGCCATCCAGGGCGGCGGTCTGCCCGACGTCGGCGGCGTGGGCACCGCCATGCTCGCCGAGGTCGCCGTCCAGGGAGCGCTGGAGCCGCTGGACAGCCGGATCGAGAAGAGCGCGCTGAACGGGAAGCTGAGCCAGAACCTGCTCGACGTCAGCCGGGCCGCGGGTGGCGGAGACACGCTGTACCAGGTGCCGACCTCCGCCAACAACGGCACGCTCTGGTACCGCACCGACCTGTTCAAGGCGGCGGGCCTGGACGCGCCGACCTCCTGGTCGAAGTTCTACGACGCCGCCGCGAAGCTCACCGACAAGGGCAGGAACAGGTTCGGCTTCACCATCCGGGGCGGCGAGGGCTCCATCGCCCCGGCGCTGGACGCGGCGTACGGCCAGACCGGCATCACCTCGTTCTGGAACGCCGACAAGACCACCGTCAACGACCCGAAGAACGTGGCGGCCCTGGCGAAGTACGTCGCCCTGTACAAGAAGGTCACCCCGTCCGCCGACGTCAACAACGACTTCACCAAGATGGTCGCGCAGTGGGACAGCGGCACCATCGGCATGCTGAGCCACAACCTCGGCTCCTACCAGGACCACCTGAAGGCGCTCGGCGCCGGCAAGTTCCGCGGCGTCCCGAACCCCACGCTGGACGACGGTACGCGCGTACAGGTCTCCAACCCGGTCGACGGGCTGAGCCTGTTCAAGTCCGGCAAGAACAAGGCGGCCTCCTGGAAGTTCATCGAGTTCGCCGTCTCGGCGGCGGAGAACTCCAAGTTCAACGAGTCCGCGGGCCAGGTGCCGGCGAACACCGACGCCGCCAAGGACGCCTGGATCCAGCAGGCCGAGCCGACCGAGCTCGCCGCCGAGGCGCTGAACGGCACCGGCACCAAGATCGTGCAGCTGCCGTACTACCTGCCCGACTGGAACACCATCTCCAAGGCCGACAACGAGCCGAACTTCCAGAAGGTCCTGCTCGGCAGGATGAGCGCGAAGGACTTCCTGGACACGCTGGCCGACCAGCTGAACAAGGCACAGGCGGACTGGAAGGCCCACCACTAGTCCGGTGCGCCCGTCGTGGCCGGCCCCGTGCTCACCGTGGCCGGCCGTGGCGCACGTCGTGCAGCGGCTCCCGCCGCCCCCGCGGCGGAGCCGCGCATCCAGGCAGTCAGGCGCCCCGCGGGGGCGCGCTCCCGCACCTCTGTCGAAAGGCACACGCCCGTGTCCCTCACGCGCAGACAGGTCACCTCGGCGGCCGCGGCCGCCTTACCCCTCGCCGTCGCCGCGGCGGCACCCGCCTCGGCGCGCCCGCACCGCCGGCCCCGCACCCTCCACATCGCCGGCGACTCCACCGCCGCCCAGAAGTACGCCGACGCCGCACCCGAGACCGGGTGGGGCATGGCGCTCCCGTTCTTCCTCCACGAGGACGTCGTGGTCGCCAACCACGCGGTGAACGGCCGCAGTTCGAAGAGCTTCATCGACGAGGGGCGCCTCGGCGCGATCCTCGACGTGATCCGCCCAGGCGACCTCCTGCTCGTCCAGTTCGGGCACAACGACGAGAAGACCGCCGACCCGACGCGTTACACCGAGCCGTGGACGACGTACCAGGACTGTCTGCGGCAGTACATCGAGGGGGCGCGGACCCGGGGCGCCCGGCCGGTGCTCGCCACCCCGGTGGAGCGCAGGAAGTTCGACGCGGACGGCAACGCGGTGCCGACGCACGGCGACTACCCGGCGTCGATGCGCGCGCTCGCCGCGGACGAGCACGTGGCGCTCCTCGACATCCAGGCCCGCTCGATCGCCCTGTGGCAGCGGCTCGGCGTCGAGGAGACGAAGAAGTACTTCAACTGGACCGCGACCGAACAGGACAACACGCACTTCAACCCGCCCGGCGCCATCGCCGTGGCCCGTCTCGTCGCGGCCGGGCTGCTGCACCGCCGGGTGCTCACGCCCCGGGACGTACGCCGCCTCGACGCGGAGATACCCGAGTCCTGGATCACCTGGCCCCCAGCCTGAACTCCTGAACCTCTGAGTCCCTGAGTCCCCGAACCCCCGAGTCCCTGAGCCGAAGGAAAGAGAGTCGAGTCGCACCATGAACACACAGAAATGGCATGAGCATGCCACATGTTGGAGTGCGGTCACCGTGCGACGGACGGCCGCGCTGATCGGCTGCACCGCCCTCGTGCTCGCCGTCACCGGCACCACCGCCGAGGCCCGTCCCCGCGAGCTCGGCCGGCAGACACTCGCCGCGGGCGACGGCTGGGCGTCCGACGGGACCGGCACCACCGGCGGCTCGGCCGCCGCGGCCGCGCGGGTCAGCACGGTCACGACCTGGGCGGAGTTCAAGGCCGCGCTCGCCGCGGGCGGCAGCGCGCCGAAGATCATCAAGGTCAGGGGAACGATCGACGCCAACGCCGAGGGCTGCGACTCCTTCGCGGCGCCCGGCTACGACTTCGCCCGGTACCTCGCCGACTACGACCCCGCCGTGTGGGGCTACGACCAGGTGGTCAGCGGCGAGCAGGAGGATCTGCGCGCCGCCTCCGCCGCCAACCAGGACACCGCCATCAAGGCGTACGTCCCCGCCGACACCACCATCGTCGGCATCGGCCGGAACGCGGGCTTCAAGGGCGCGAGCCTCCAGATCAAGGGCGTCGACAACGTCATCGTCCGCAACCTCTCCTTCGAGAGCCCCCTCGACTGCTTCCCGCAGTGGGACCCCACCGACGGCGACACCGGCAACTGGAACTCCGAGTACGACAGCGCGGTGATCTACGGGGCCACGCACGTCTGGCTCGACCACAACACGTTCACCGACGGCGCCCACCCGGACAGCTCGCTGCCGACGTACTACGGCCGGATCTACGAACAGCACGACGGCGAACTGGACATCGTCAAGGGCGCCGACTACGTGACCGCCTCCTGGAACGTCTTCGCCGACCACGACAAGACCATCCTGATCGGCAACAGCGACAGCGCGTCGACCGCCGCCGTGGACCGGGGCCATCTGAAGGTCACCCTCCACCACAACCTGTTCACCGGTCTCGTCGAGCGCGCCCCGCGCGTCCGCTTCGGACAAGTGGACTCCTACAACAACCACTTCGTGGCCGACTCCACGTACGGCTACAGCTACGGCATCGGCATGGAGTCCCAACTCGTCGCCGAACACAACGCGTTCACGCTGCCGGACTCCGTCAGCGCCGCGACGGTCCTCAAGAAGTGGAAGGAGGCGCCGCTGACCGCAGCCGACAACTACGTCAACGGCGTACTGACCGATCTGATCGCCGTGCACAACGCGGGGATCCCCGCCGAGACGCTCCAGTCCGGTGCCGGATGGACACCGGCCCTGCGGACGAAGGTCGACGCGCCGAGGGCGGTTCCCGGCATCGTCGACCACCGCGCGGGCGCCGGAAAGATCTGCTGACCATGGCCGGACACCCCGTCAGCAGAAGGGCGTTCGTCGCCGCGAGCACCGGAGCCGCCCTGGCTCTCGGGCTCGCGGCCCCCGCCCGTGCCACCGGGCGCCCGCCCTTCGGACGCCGGCCCTTCGGACGCCACGGTTCGCCGTCCGCGCGGCCCGACGCGAGGACGCTGTACGTCCACCCCGGCGGCCTGGGCGACCACACCACCGTGCAGGCCGCCGTGACCGCCGCGACCGGCGCCGGATTCACCCTGGTCATAGCGCCCGGCGTCTACCGCGAGACGGTCTCGGTCGGAGCGGTCGACCCGGCGACCGGGCTGCCCGGCGCCGCCGGGTCCGAGATGACCTGGATCGGCGCCTCAGGCGACCCGCGTGATGTCGTCGTCGTGTACGACAACGCCAACGGCACGCCCAAGCCCGACGGTTCGGGCACCTACGGCACCACCGGATCGGCCACGACCACCGTACGAACCGACGGTTTCACGGCCCGCGCGGTCACCTTCGCCAACGACTGGCTGCGCGCCGACCACCCCGGGGTCACCGGCACCCAGGCCGTGGCCATCAAGGTGCAGGGCGACCGCTCGGCGTTCCACCGGTGCCGCTTCCTCGGCCACCAGGACACGCTGTACGCCGACTCGTTCGCCCTGGGCACCTTCGCCCGCCAGTACTACCGGGACTGCTACGTCGAGGGGGACGTGGACTTCGTCTTCGGGCGGGCGACGGCGGTCTTCGAGTACTGCCACTTCCGCACCCTGAACCGCACGGACCTGGCCACCGCCCCGTACGGCTTCGTCTTCGCGCCGTCCACGGCCGTCGCCGACCCGCGCGGATACCTGGTCACGCGGAGCCGGATCAGCAGCGCGGCACCGGACGCCTACTACAAGCTGGCCCGCCCGTGGGTGCCCGGCTCGGACCCCACCGCCCGCCCGATGCTGACCGTCCGCGACACCCGCCTGGACGCAGGCACCGACGCGGTAGCGCCGTACACGAACATGTCAGCCGCCTATCCGTGGCAGAGCCAGCGTTTCGCCGAGTACCGCAACACCGGACCCGGCGCGGTGATCACGGTCCCGGAGAACCGTCCCCAGCTCACCGACGAGGAGGCCCGCTCGGCGACCCGGGAGGCGTACCTCGGCGACTGGACGCCGGGGAGGGGGTGCTGAGATGCGCAGGCGCACGCTCCTCGCCGGCGTGGCCGGGGGAGTCATGGCCCTCGGCGGCACCCCGGCCGCCGTGCACGGCCGCCGTGTCCTGCACGTGTGTCCCGGTGACTCGGTCCAGGCCGCCGTGGACGCGGTGGACGGACCCGGGCAGACGATCGTCGTCCACCCGGGGACGTATCGCGAAGTGGTCGACATCCCCGCGGACAAGCGGGAGTTGACGCTGCGCGGTGCCACCCGCGACCCGCGCGACGCCGTGATCGTCTTCGACCGGGCGAACGGCACGCCGAAGCCGGACGGCTCCGGCACGTACGGGACCGCGGGCTCCGCGACGCTCACCTCGGCGGCGCCGGGACTGACCGTCCGCGGGCTCACGATCGCCAACGACTGGCTGCGGGCCGACCATCCGGAGATCACCGGCACCCAGGCGGTCGCGGCCCGCGTCACCGGCGACCGCTCGTCGTTCGCGCGGGTGCGGCTGCTCGCGCACCAGGACACGTTGTTCGCGGACACCAGCGACCTGGCCGCCTTCGACCGTCACTTCTACCGCGACTGCTACATCGAGGGCGATGTCGACTTCGTCTTCGGCCGGGCCACCGCCGTCTTCGAGCGCTGCCACTTCCACACGCTCGACCGGGACGTCTCCTTCAGGCCCGAGGGAATGGTCTTCGCGCCGTCCACGGCCCGAGCGAACCCGTACGGCTTCCTGGCCGTGGGCGGCCGTGTCACCTCCGGCGCCGAGGACGGGGCGTACAAGATCGCCCGGCCCTGGGTCCCCTCGTACGAGACCACGGCCTGGCCCTCGCTCGTGGTCCGCGGATGCGAACTCGGGCCCGGCATCGACGCGGTGGCGCCCTACACCGACATGCGCGCGGCCTATCCGTGGCAGTCCATGCGCTTTCGCGAGTACCGCAACACCGGACCCGGCGCGGTGATCACCGTCCCGGAGAACCGTCCCCAGCTCACGGACGCGGAGGCCGAGCAGCACACCCGTGCCGCGTATCTCGGCGACTGGCGTCCGTGATTCCCCCGTTCCACTCCCCAGCACGACGAAAGGACCGCACTCCATGTCTCGTCGTACCGCTCTCGCCCTGAGTGCCACCCTGGCACTCGGCGCAGGCCTCGCCGTCCTCCCCACCCAGGCGCAGGCCGCCACCGTCGTCGTCTCCACCACCGCCCAACTGACCAGCGCCATCTCCAGTGCCACCGCCGGAACCGTCATCCAGGTGCGCGGCGGCACCTACTACCCGACGGCCACCCTCCAGTCCACGACCAACGGCACGTCCTCCTCGCCGGTCACGCTCACGGCGTACGGCTCGGAGACCGTGAAGATCGACGGGTCCTCGCTCCCCTCGGGCTCCTGGATCTTCAAACTCACCGCCGACTACTGGAACGTCTCGAACCTGACGTTCCAGGACTCCCCGGACAGCGCGGTCGTCTGCCAGTCCTGCACCGGCACCGTGTGGAACAACATCAAGACCATCAACGGCGGCGACTCCGGCTTCACGCTGACCGGCGACGGCACCGTCAACAACACGGTGAAGAACATCGACTCGTACGGCAACTACGACGCCGCCGAGCACGGCGAGAACGCGGACGGCGTCGCCGTGAAGTTCGGCTCGGGCACCGGCAACCTGATCACCGGGGCCCGCCTGTACAACAATTCGGATGACGGCATCGACTTCTGGTCGTTCTCCTCGCCCGTCACCGTCGAACACTCCTGGTCCTTCGGCAACGGCAAGAACCGCTGGGGCGACTCGGCCTTCGCGGGCGACGGCAACGGCTACAAACTCGGCGGCGACGGCGAGGTCGTCGCCCACGTCGTCAACAACTCCGCCGCCTGGGACGACGCGGGCAGCGGCTTCACCGAGAACTCCAACACCGGTGCCATCGTCATCAACCGCACCACCGCCTACGCCAACGGCAAGTACGGCTACTACTTCGCCACCAGCGCCGCCAAGCTCGGCAAGAACCTCGCCGTGGGCAACGGCACCGCGGCGGTGTCCAAGGGCTCCTCGGTGACCTCGGCCGGCAACAACTGGGACTCCGGGATCTCCACCCCGTCGTTCGTCTCCACGGACGCGAGCACCACGTACAACGCCCGCTCGTCCAGTGGCGCGCTGCCCGCGACCACCTTCCTGACGACAGGCAGCAGCACCATCGGAGCCACCATGAACTGAGTCCGCCAAGCGCAAGGCGCGAGGCCCAAGTCGCCTGAAAAGTATGTATCGATCAGGCAACAGGTCTCGCGCCGAAGGGGGTTACGCGCGTAGAAACCTGTCATGCATAAGCCATTGCGCATCGCGGCCGTCGCCGCCACCTGTGTCGTCGCCGGTGCCGCCCTGTACGGCACCGGCGTCGCCACCGCCGGTCAGTCGACGGCGAACTCGACGCACGAGCCCTACAACATCGGGGTCCTCGTCAAGGACATCGACACCTACTACGGCACCGCGGCCGACAGCAACGGGGTCTACCAGGCGTCCCCCGACAGCCCGTACGCCAAGGACCTGGCGCGCCTCGACGCCGCCGCGAAGCGGCACATCGACCAGGCGGCCCGCAAGGCCCACCACCGGCACGAGAAGGCCGCGGTCGTCTTCGACATCGACGACACGCTGCTGCTCTCCCTCGACTACGAGAAGAAGACCAACTACACCTACAACTCGGCCTCCTGGGCCGCGTACGTCGCCCAGGCGGACCGCCCGGCCGTCTTCGGCAGCCCCGAACTCGTCGAGTACGCCGCGTCCAAGGGCGTCGAGGTGTTCTACAACTCGGGCCTGAAGGAGTCGCAGCGCGTCTCCGCGGTCGAGAACCTGAAGAAGATCGGCGTCGACGTCAACCTCGACGCCGCGCACATGTTCCTCAAGGACGCGGCCAACCCGCCCGCCTACCTGAGCGATTGCGCCACCGCCGTCGCCTGGAACTGCACGACCGTGCAGTACAAGTCCGGCACCCGCAAGCACATCGAGTCCCTCGGGTACGACATCGTCGCCAACTTCGGCGACCAGTACTCGGACCTCGACGGCGGCTACGCCGACAAGACCTACAAGCTCCCGAACCCCACGTACTTCGTGAGCTGATCCCCCCCCACGGGCGAACGCCCCCGCCGGTCGTCACCGGCGGGGGCGTTCTTCTGTCGGCCGAGGGGGGCTCAGGCCGACAGGTCCACACAGTCGATGACGTCAAATACGAACGTGTGGTTGTTTCCGGGGTGCGATCGAATCTCCGGACCCCGTCATGGGCGAACACGGACAGGCCTATGAACCGTCGGCGGTGCGGGCCGCGAAGTCCCCTGCCACGCTGGACCGTTCGCCGCCCTTCGCGGTCGCCGTGACGGCGTAGGCGTCGTCCTTCGCGTCCCGGCCGCCGCGGTCGTGGCCGTACTGACCGGCGAAGACCCACTCGCCCGGCCAGACCGTGCGGCCCGGCTTGAGCGTCCAGGTGTAGACGAGGAAGCCGTCCCGCTCCGCGACCGTCGTCGTGAAGTCGCTCTCGGGCAGCGAACGCCAGGCACCCGCGTCGCTCACACCGCCGGTCCGCTTGACCTTCAACTCGACCATGAGCGCGGTGAGCTGCTTGCCGGTCTTCAGAGTGACATCGCTCTGTGCCCAGAAGTCGTTGCTGTGCGGGTCGACCGAGCCGTCCGACCACAACGGGCCCTCCGCGGTGCCCCCGGCGGGCGCCCGGACCGGGGCGGTCGCGGTCGCCGTGGGGGTGCCCGAGGGCGACGGACCCGGCCGGCCCGACTCCTTCGGCGTCCCGGAGTGTCGGCCGGGGCCGGGTGTGACCGGTACCCGGCCGGTCGGGTCCGGCGACGGGGCGGGGGTCGGCGAGACCGCGACGGTCTGCTGGGGCGGGGTGTCGTCCTTCACCGCCGAGGCGACCGCGTAGCCGCCCACCGCCAGGACACTCGCGACCGCGGCCGTGGCGCCCAGGACACGGGCCCAGCCGAGCAGCGGCGGGCGCGCCGCGCGCCGCGAGGGCCGCCGCTCGCCCGCGCCCCCCATACCGCGCTCCACCCGGGCCAGGATGCGCGCGCGGTCGGGCTCGTGCGCCCCGGCCGCCTCGCGCAGCCGGGCGCGCAGCTCGTCGTGCACGTCCAGCGCCTCCCTCATCGCTCTCGTCCTCGGGCCCCGCCCGCGGGCAGCGCTCCCGCGCGCATCCGGACCGCCGCCCGGTCGGTGCCCAGCAGCCGCTTCAGCTCCGCCATGCCCTTGGACGTCTGGCTCTTCACGGTACCCACGGAGATTCCGAGGGCGAGCGCGGTGTCCTTCTCCGAAAGATCGAAGGCGTGCCGCAGTACGACACAGGCCCGTTTGCGGAACGGCAGCCGGCGCAGCGCCTCCTGGACGTCGACCGTGCCCGCCACGTCGGGGTTCTCGGTCCTGTCCTCGCGCTGCGACCAGAAGAGCGTGATCCGCCGGCGCTCGCGCACCGCCGCGCGGATCCGGGTCCGGGCGAGATTGGCGACCACACCGCGCGCGTACGCCACCGGATGGTCCGCCGCCCGCACCCGGTCCCAGCGGTGCCACAGCGCGAGCAGCGCGTCGGCGGCCAAGTCGTCGGCGGCGTCCGGCTCACCCGTCAACAGGTTGGCCAGGCGGGCCAGTTCGGCGTAGTGCCGCTCGAAGAAGGCGTGGAACTCCACGGAGGCGGCGTCGTCGACGACAGTGCCCACGGGGTACCTCTCCTCGCTACGGCTGTGGCACCGGTGCGGGTGCGGCGTATACGGCCTCTGTGGTTCACCCCTGTGATTCGCCTGTGGGGGAAGGGAGTTCTGGTGGGGCGGGACGCGTGAGCGTACCAGCCGGTCGTACGGACCTTCGAACGGCGTGTGGCGGACCGAACTCGATTTCCGTAACACGGAGAAAACCTGAAAGCAGTTGATCGGGGGAACAATCCAGCCAGCATCCGCACACCGCGCGCGCAGGCAACGAGGAGAATCGCCATGTCCGAAGCTCAAAAGGTCGACAACCGGCCAAGTGCCGCAACACCGGCGGCAGGTGGGGTCGACGGGTTCTTCAAGATATCCGCCAGAGGTTCCACCATAGGCCGGGAGATACGCGGCGGATTCGCCACGTTCTTCACTATGGCGTACATCCTTGTCCTGAATCCCATCATCCTGGGCAGCGCCAAGGACAAGTTCGGGCACACGCTCGACACCGGCCAACTGGTCACCGCCACCGCGCTGGTGGCGTGTGTGATGACCGTCATCATGGGTGTCGGCGGCAACCTCCCGCTCGCCATCGCCGCGGGCCTCGGCCTCAACGCCGTCGTCGCCTTCCAGCTGGCGCCGCTGATGAGCTGGCCCGACGCGATGGGCCTGGTCGTCCTCGAAGGCGTCCTGATCTGCGTCCTGGTGCTCACCGGCCTCCGGGAAGCGATCATGAACGCGATCCCGCAGCAGCTCAAGCAGGCCATCGGCGTCGGCATCGGTCTGTTCATCGCCTTCATCGGCTTCGTGGACGCCGGGTTCGTCAG
The DNA here is from genome assembly GCF_055588305.1 of Streptomyces sp. NPDC042002. Classification (NCBI taxonomy): domain Bacteria; kingdom Bacillati; phylum Actinomycetota; class Actinomycetes; order Kitasatosporales; family Streptomycetaceae; genus Streptomyces; species Streptomyces sp. NPDC042002. The sequence continues at coordinate 518,455 of NZ_JBVJCT010000001.1, forward strand.
CCGTATCCCGGACATCGCGAACACCACCGTCCCCGTGCAGCTCGGTGCCGTGGGCCGTCTCACCGGCTGGCCCGTCCTCGTGTTCTGTCTCGGTGTCCTGCTGACCATCGCGCTGCTCGCCCGCAAGGTGAAGGGCGCGATCCTCATCAGCATCGTGACGATGACCGTCGTCGCGATCGTCATCAACGCCGTCGCCGACATCAAGAGCTGGGGCCTGACCACCCCCAAGGTGCCGGACAAGATCGTCGCCAGCCCGGACTTCGGACTCATCGGTCACTTCAGCCTGTTCGGCGGCTTCGCCGAGGCCGGTGTACTCACCGCGGTCCTGCTGGTCTTCACGCTGATCCTGTCGGACTTCTTCGACGCCATGGGCACCATCGTCGGGATCAGTGCCGAGGCCGGGCTGCTCGACGAGCAGGGGCAGGTGCCGGGCATCGGCCGGGTCCTGTTCATCGACGGCGCCGCCGCCGTCGCGGGCGGTCTGGGCTCCGCCTCCTCCAACACCGCCTACATCGAGTCCGCGGCCGGCGTCGGCGAGGGCGCCCGTACCGGCTTCGCCAACCTGATCACCGGCGGCCTCTTCGGCCTCGCGCTCTTCCTCACCCCGCTGCTGACCATCGTCCCGCTCCAGGCCGCGGCGCCCGCGCTGATCGCGGTCGGGTTCCTGATGATGACCCATGTCAAGCACATCGACTGGGACAAGTACGAGATCGCGATCCCGGCGTTCCTGACCATCGTGGCCATGCCGTTCACGTACTCCATCACCGACGGCATCGGCGCCGGATTCCTGGCCTACGTCGTCATCAAGACGGTGCTGGGCAAGGCCAAGGAGGTCAACTGGCTGCTGTGGGCGGCCTCGGCGCTGTTCCTGGTGTACTTCGCGATCGACCCGGTGGAGCAGTTGCTCGGCGTGAAGTAACGCTCCGAGGGAGCCCCGTACGGGAGACGGCCCCGCACCCCCGAGGGTGCGGGGCCGTCCCGGCTTCGGGCACAGCGCCCCGGGCGTCAGCCCTGGAGCGCCGCCCGCATCATCGCCTTGGCGACCGGTGCCGCCAGTCCGTTGCCGCTGACCTCCGAGCGCGCCGCGTCCGACTGCTCGACCATCACCGCGACGGCGACCTCCTTGCCGCCCGAGTCCGACTTCGCGTACGACGTGAACCAGGCGTACGGCGTCTTGCTGTTCTTCTCGCCGTGCTGGGCCGTTCCGGTCTTGCCGCCCACGGTCGCGCCGGGGATCCGGGCGTTCGTGCCCGTGCCGTCCTCGATGACCGTCTGCATCGCGGACTGGAGCTGCCGGGCCGTTCCGGAGCTGACGATCTCCTTGGTGCCGGCGCTGTCGTCGTAGTTCCTCAGCACATCGCCGCTGGCGTCACTGGTCTGCGACACCATGTGCGGCGAGACCAACTTGCCGTCGTTGGCAATGGCGGCGGACACCATGGCCATCTGGAGCGGGGTCGCGGTGACGTCGAACTGCCCGATGCCGGTCAGCGCCGTGGACGACTTGTCCATGCCCGAGGGGTACACGCTGGTGTACGCCCGCACCGGCACGTCCTGCTTCGAGTCGTTGAAGCCGAACTTCTCCGCCATCGCCCTGACCTTGTCCTGGCCCAGGTCGACCGCCATCTTCCCGAAGACGTTGTTGCAGGAGTACTGGAGCGCGACCCGGATCGAGGCGTTCTCGCAGGGCGCGGACGTGTTCTCGTTCTTCAGGACGGTCGTCGTGCCCGGCAGGGTGTACGGGGCCGGGCTGTCCGTCTTCGCGTCCACGTCGGCGTAGAGCCCGTCCTCCAGCGCGGCGGCGGCCACGACCAGCTTGAACGTCGAGCCCGGCGGCAGCGGCTGCCGCAGCGCGCGGTTGACCAGCGGCTTGTCGGCGTCCTTGGTCAGCCGCTGCCAGACGCTCGTGTTGCCCGCGCTGATCGACGTCGGGTCGTACGACGGTGTCGAGACGACCGCGAGGATCTTGCCGGTCTTCGGGTCGATCGCGACGGCGGCGCCCTTCTTGCTCCCGAGCGCCGTGTACGCGGCCTTCTGCACGGCCGGGTCGATCGTCGTGATCACATCACCGGGGTCGGCGCGCTTGTCGGCCAGGGTGTCCAGCGGGTTCTTCAGCCGGAGGTCCGTGCCGTCCAGCAGGTTCCGGTAGATGCCCTCCAGCTGGGTCGCCCCGTACACCTGCGAGCTGTAGCCGGTGACCGCCGCGTACAGGCTGCCGTCCTTGTACGTCCGCTTGTACTTGAGGTCGCCCCCTGTCGTCTGCGCGGAGCCGGTGATCGCGTCACCGGCCACGATGATGTTCCCGAGGGGATTCGCGTACAGCGAGATCATGTTCCGTCGGTTGTTCTTGTCGTCCGCGAGTGCCCTGCCGTCGTAGAACTGCACCCACGTCGCCCTGACCAGCAGGGAGAGCACGAGCAGCAGAGTGAAGACGGCGGCACGCCTGATCGTCTTGTTCATCCCGCACAGAAGGACGAGCGATCAGGGGCGAATCGTTCCCGTCCGCCCGGTTTTCTCATGGATCCCTCATGGAGCCACCGGGCGGGCGGCTCGCCCGTCAGAGCCTGCGGGTGGCCAGGGTGAGGCGGTCGCGGGCGTCGAACAGGGCGTCCTTGACCATCTGCTCGTGCGCGGGGGTGAGCCGGGCCACCGGCACCGAGCAGCTGATCGCGTCACGGGAGGGCGTACGGTACGGGATCGCCACGCCGAAGCAGCGCAGTCCCAGCGTGTTCTCCTCACGGTCCACCGCGAAGCCCTGCTCCCGCACCTGGCGCAGCTCCTCGATGAGCTTCTCCCGGTCGGTGATCGTGTGCTCGGTCAGCGCGGGGAGCGTCTCCGGCAGCATCTTGCGGACCTGCTCGTCGGTGTGCGTGGCCAGCAGCGCCTTGCCGAGCGAGGTGGAGTGGGCGGGCAGCCGGCGGCCGACCCGGGTGAAGGGGCGCAGATAGTGCTGCGACTGCCGGGTGGCCAGATAGACGACGTTCGTGCCGTCCAGGCGCGCCAGGTGGATCGTCTCGGTGGTGTCGTCGGAGAGACGGTCGAGGGTGGGACGGGCCGCGGCGACCACTTCGTCGCCGTCGATGTACGAGGTGCCGACCAGCAGGGCCCGTACGCCGATGCCGTACCGCGTGCCCGTCGCGTCCGTCTCGACCCAGCCGAGCTCCACGAGCGTGCGAAGGAGCATGTAGAGGCTGGACTTGGGATAGCCGACGGCCTCCTGGACCGCGGCCAGGGAGTGCATTCCGGGCTTGCCGGCGAAGTACTCCAGCAATTCCACGGTCCGCACCGCGGACTTGACCTGCGCCCCGCCGCCTGTCTCGCCTGCCGACATCGCCCTTGACCCCTTCGTTGGACGGGAAATAGTCTCCAACAGGAGTTCACCATCAGAGACAGCGTTCAGCATATCGAACACCCCTGGTGAGCGACACAAGAACTGTGGCATTACATCTGAAGGGACCCGCGGTGGCAGCAGCACCAGTCTGGAGTGTCGACCCCCGTACCGGGAAGCAGCGGGAGCAGGTCGCGGTCGAGGCCACGGCCCAGGAGGTGGACGACACCGTCCGCGCCGCGCACGCCGCCCGTCCCGCTCTCGTCGACCGCACCGTACGCGCCGCGTTCCTGCGCACCGCCGCCGACCTGCTCGAAGGCGCCAAGGACCAGCTCGTCGAGGCCGCCGACGCGGAGACCGCGCTCGGCCCGGTCCGGCTCACCGGCGAACTCGCCCGCACCTGCTACCAGTTGCGTGCTTTTGCCTCGATCGTCGACGAGGGCGCCTTCCTCGACGTCGTCATCAACCACCCGGACGGCACGGCGACCCCGCCGATCCCGGACCTGCGCCGCTACAAGGTGCCGCTGGGCGTCGTGGCCGTGTACTCGGCCTCGAACTTCCCCTTCGCCTTCTCGGTCGCGGGCGGCGACACGGCGAGCGCGCTGGCCGCGGGCTGCCCGGTCGTGGTCAAGGGCCACCCCGACCACCCGGCGCTCTCCGAGCTGGTCGCGGCCGTCCTGCGCCGCGCCGCCGCCCGGCACGACATCCCCGAGGGTGTCATCGGTCTCGTCCACGGCTTCGAGGCCGGTGTCGAGCTGGTCCGGCATCCGCTGATCACGGCCGCCGGGTTCACCGGCTCGATCCGCGGCGGGCGCGCGCTGTTCGACGCGGCCTCGTCGCGTCCGGTGCCGATCCCGTTCCACGGCGAGCTGGGCTCCCTCAACCCCGTCGTCGTCACCGAGGCCGCGGCCGCCGAACGCGCCGAGGAGATCGGCGCGGGACTCGCCGGTTCGATGACCCTGGGCGTCGGCCAGTTCTGTGTGAAGCCGGGCCTGGTGCTCGCTCCGGCCGGCGCGGCGGGCGACCGTCTGCTGAAGTCCCTGACCGACGCGGTGAGCGACACCGCCTCCGGCGTCCTGCTCGACCACCGTATGCGCGACAACTTCATCGCCGGGGTCGCCCGGCGCGCCGGACTCCCGGACGTCCAGGCCCCGGTGACACCGGGCGCGGGCGGCGAGCACACGGTGAGCCCCGGCTTCCTGACCGTTCCCGCGAGCAGGCTCGCGGCCGAGGGCGAGCACGATCTGCTCCTGGAGGAGTGCTTCGGGCCGCTCACGGTCGTGGCGCGCTACGAGTCCGAGTCCGAGGCCGGCGCGGTGCTCTCCCGGCTGCCGGGCAACCTCACGGCCACGGTGCAGCTCTCCGCGGAGGAGGCGGCGGGCGAGGGGCGCGGCGCGGAGATCCTCGCCGAACTGACCTCTCTCGCGGGTCGCGTGCTGGTGAACGGCTGGCCGACGGGGGTCGCGGTCGCGCCGGCCCAGCACCACGGAGGGCCGTACCCGGCGACGACCTCGACGTCCACGTCGGTCGGCGGCAGCGCGATCGAGCGCTGGATGCGGCCGGTCGCCTATCAGGGCGTGCCCGAGGCGCTGCTGCCGCCCGAGCTGCGCGACGACAACCCGCTGGGGCTGCCCCGCCGGTACGACGGGCGGCTGGAGCGCTAGTTCCGAAGCGGGCCGGTCCCTTTCCGGCCTTTTCCCGGTTCCTATGGGTCCTCACCGGTCCTTCGCGGGCCGCAGGTGCCGTGGGTGCCGCGTGTCCGATCACGCGGCGCCCCGCGCCCCCGGAGGGCGGGCCGTGAACCTGAGAGACTTCGATCCATGGACGTCACACTCCCCGAACTCCCCTTCTCCCTCCGCACCTACGGCCCCGGCGGGCACTGGTCGTACGAGGACGGCGTGCTCACCGGCTGGGCCGGGCCCCGGCAGGACCGCTTCGTGCCGCCCACCGGTGAAGGACTCGACCCGGCCTCGGACGCGCCGCGGCTGCTCGGCTCGCCGGAGGGCGACTTCCAGTTGATCGCCCGCGTGACGGTGGGTTTCGGGGCGGCCTTCGACGCGGGCGTGCTCTACGTCCACGTCGGGGAGCGGGCCTGGGCGAAGCTGTGTCTGGAGTACTCCCCGGACGTGCCCACCGTCTGCACGGTGGTCACCCGGGGACACTCCGACGATGCCAACTCCTTCACCGTGGAGGGCAGTTCCGTCTGGCTGCGGGTGAGCCGCACGGACCGCGCCTTCGCCTTCCACGCCTCACGCGACGGCGAGCGCTGGACCTTCGTCCGCCTCTTCACCCTGGCCGGCGAGAAGGAGACCGGGGCGGCGCTGGTGGGTTTCATGACCCAGTCGCCGATGGGGGAGGGCTGTGTGGTGACGTACGACGCCATCGAGTTCAGGCCTGACTGGCCGCAGGATCTCCGCGACGGCAGCTAGCGGGCGCGCCCGGCCCGGTTCCGCGGCCGGTTTCCGCACCCGGTTCGGCCCGCGCGGAACCGGACCGTCCGCGGCCACGTCCTCATCGGCATGATCGAGGACCGTGTGAACCGTGTGCGGCGGGTGATCAGGACCGCGCTGCCCTCCGAGGCGGCCGTCGTCGCCGAACTGCACGCCCGGGCTCGGGCGACGTACTACCCGGACGGAGTGCCGCGGGACGGTACCGACTGGCTCGCGGCCTGGCGGAGCGCCATCGAGCGCCCCGACGGCCATGTCCTGTGCGTCGTGCGGGACGGCCGTATCGCGGGCATCGCCTCCTTCCGTACGGCCGAGGGCGCGCCCGCCGACACGGTCAAGCTCCACCAGTTCCATGTCGATCCCGACCGCTGGCGGGCCGGTATCGGCACGGAGCTGCACGCGGCCTGCGTGGAGGAATGGCAGGCGGACGGGAAGAGCGCGGCGACGCTCGACGTGCACGTCGACAACGCGCGCGCCCAGGCCTTCTACGCCCGCCTGGGCTGGGTACCGGACCCGGAGAACCCGCCCGCCGAGGGCGACCACCACCTGTATCTGCGGTACGCGGTGTCCGGCCGGGTGTCCGGTGCCGGTGCCACCGGTTCCGATCCCGGAACCCCGTCCCGCTCCGCGCCCGGGGAATGACCCGAGCCGTTTGAACGTTCATCTACCGACTCCCCTGGAGGGTGTCCCGTATCCGTACGACCTGGAGAGAGAGCCGAAGAATGCGCGTCGAAATCTGGAGCGACATCGCGTGCCCCTGGTGCTATGTCGGGAAAGCGCGCTTTGAGAAGGCGTTGGACGCCTTCCCGCACCGCGACGAGGTCGAGGTCGTGCACCGCTCCTTCGAGCTCGACCCGGGCCGCGCCAAGGGCGACATCCAGCCGGTGCTCACGATGCTCACCAAGAAGTACGGCATGAGCGAGGCGCAGGCGCGGGCGGGCGAGGAGAACCTCGGCACGCAGGCCGCCGCCGAGGGCCTCGCGTACCGCACCCGGGACCGCGACCACGGCAGCACCTTCGACATGCACCGCCTGCTGCACCTCGCCAAGGCGCGGGGCCGGCAGGACGAGCTGATCGGCCTGTTCTACAAGGCCAACTTCGCCGAGGAGCGGAGCGTCTTCGGTGACGACGAGCGGCTCGTGGAGCTGGCCGTCGCCGCCGGGCTCGACGCCGACGACGCCCGCGAGGTGCTCGCCGACCCGACCGCCTACGCCGACGACGTCCGCGCCGACGGGCGCGAGGCCGCCGAGCTGGGCGCGAACGGCGTCCCCTTCTTCGTCCTCGACCGCGCGTACGGCGTCTCCGGCGCGCAGCCCGCCGAGGTCTTCGCCCAGGCGCTGGCCCAGGCCTGGGGCGAGCGCCCGCAGCTCACGCTGGTCCAGGACGAAGGCGCCGACGCCGAGGCGTGCGGCCCGGACGGGTGCGCGGTGCCGCAGTCCTGAAAGCGGCAGGTCAGGGCTGATGCATAAGCGTTCCTTGGGAATGCCACGCAGAAAACGGCAATGGACGGGAAGTCCACGGGGCCGCACAGTTGTGCCATGGAGACCTTCGAGAGCCTCGTCCGCGCCGAGTTCACCCCGGAGAACACCTACCTGAACACGGCCAGCAGCGGCCTGCTGCCGGCCCGGACCGTCACCGCCCTGCACGAGGCGGTGGCCCTGCGGGCCGAGGGCAGGCCGATCGACTCACTCTTCGAGGACGTCGAGCTGGCCCGTGCCGCCTTCGCCCGGCTGGCCGGCGTCCCGGCCGCCCGGGTCGCCGCCGGCCCGTCCGTCGCCGCCCAGACCGCGCTGGTCGCGACCGGGCTGGCCCCCGGGTCCGAAGTTCTCACCGCTGAGGACGACTTCACCTCCGTGCTGAACCCGTTCCACGTCCGCGGCGACCTGAAGGTGCGCGCCGTGCCGCTGGAGCGGCTCGCCGAGTCCGTGCGGTCCGGCACGGCACTCGTCGCGGTCAGTGCCGCGCAGTCCGCCGACGGACGGATCGCCGATCTGCCCGCGCTGCGCGAGGCGGCCCGCACCCACGGGGCGCGCACCTACGTCGACTTCTCGCAGGCGGCGGGCTGGCTGCCGGTCGACGCCGACGGCTACGACTTCACCGTGTGCACCACCTTCAAATGGCTGCTGGGCCCGCACGGCGCCGCCTTCCTCGTCGTGCCCGAGGACTTCGGCGGGCTCACCCCGCTGCTGGCCGGCTGGGTGGCCGGGGAGAAGCCCTGGGACAGCTGCTACGGCCCGGTGCAGGAACTCGCCCACTCCGCGCGCCGTTTCGACGTGAGTCCCGCCCTGTTCACCTACGCCGGGGTGCGTCACTCCCTCGCGCTGATCGAGGAACTCGGCGTGGACGCCGTACACGCGCACGACCTCGCCCTCGCCGGCCGGTTCCGCGCGGGTCTGGCCGCGCTGGACCACGAGCCGCTGCCGGCACCCGGCTCCGCCATCGTCTCGGTGCCCGGACTGGGGCACCGCCAGGGCGAGTTGAGCCGGGCCGGCATCGAGGTGTCGAACCGCGCGGGCAATCTGCGGGCGTCGTTCCACCTCTACAACACCGCCGCCGACGTCGACCGGCTGCTGGACGTGCTCGCCGGCTGACCGGCGAGACGGCCGGCGCACGTCGGGCGGCCCCGGGGAGCACGGGCTCCCCGAGGCCGCCCACCGAGTGCCGGCGGGGCAGTGTCACCGCACCGGTGTGAAGTCCCGCGCCCCGATGAACTCCGGCCTGCGCACGGGGGCCGCGAACGGTTCCACCGCCGCGTTCTCCACACTGTTGAACACGATGAAGACGTTGCTGCGCGGGAACGGGGTGATGTTGTCCCCCGAGCCGTGCATGCAGTTGCAGTCGAACCAGGTCGCCGAACCGGCCCGGCCCGTGAAGAGCTTGATGCCGTGCAGGCTCGCGAGGCGGGTGAGCGCCTCGTCGGAGGGCGTTCCGGCGTCCTGCATCTGGAGCGACTGCTTGTAGTTGTCCTTCGGTGTGGCCCCCGCGCATCCGAGGAACGTCCGGTGCGACCCCGGCATGATCATCAGGCCGCCGTTGGTGTCGTGGTTCTCGGTCAGCGCGATCGAGACGGACACGGTCCGCATGTTCGGCAGACCGTCCTCGGCGTGCCAGGTCTCGAAGTCCGAGTGCCAGTAGAAACCGCCGGCCCCGAACCCCGGCTTGACGTTGATCCGCGACTGGTGGACGTACACGTCCGAGCCGAGGATCTGCCGGGCCCGGCCGACGACGCGCTCGTCGCGTACGAGGCGGGCGAAGATCTCGCTGATCCGGTGCACCTCGAAGACGGACCGGATCTCCCGCGTCCCCGGCTCGACGATCGAGCGCTCGTCGGCGCGGATCGCCGGATCGGTGACGAGCCGCTCCAGTTCCTGCCGGTAGACGGCGACCTCGTCCTCGGTGATGAGTTCCTCGACGGAGAGGAACCCGTCGCGCTCGTACGACTGGAGCCGGTCGACCGGGATCGGGCCGGGTCCGTCCGGCGCGCTCCAGATGACCGGGTCCTGGCGGGGCAGGGCCACTTCGGTGGCGGCGCGGCTGGGGTACGGATCGGTGAGTGTGGTCATCGGTGGGTCACGCCTCCTCGGGTTCGGTGAGCAGGGGGTAGACGCCGTTCTCGTCGTGGTCCTCCCGTCCGGTGACGGGCGGATTGAAGACGCAGACGCAGCGGAAGTCGGTCCTGGGACGCAGGGTGTGGCGCTCGTGGCCGTCCAGCAGATACATCGTCCCGGGCTCGATCCAGTGCTTCCGGCCGGTCTCCTCGTCGGTGAGTTCGGCCTCGCCCTCCACACAGAGCACGGCCTCGATGTGGTTCGCGTACCACATCTGGGTCTCCGTACCCGCGTACAGGATCGTCTCGTGCAGGGAGAAGCCGACCTTCTCCTTGGCGAGGACGATGCGCTTGCTCTCCCAGGTACCGGTCGCGGCCCTCACGTGCCGGTCGGTGCCTTCGACATCCTTGAACGAACGGACTATCACGGTGGTGCGATGCCTCTCTCTCGTGCTTCTCGTGGTTCGCGCTGCCCGGGTCTCTCGGGCGGCCGGTCAGGCGGTCTCGCCGACGGCGCGGGCGAGGGTGCGCAGGCCCTCGTCGAGCTCGTCGGGGGTGATGGTGAGCGCGGGCAGCAGTTTCACGACCTCGCTCTCGGGGCCGGACGTCTCGATGAGCAGCCCGAGTTCGAAGGCGCGCTGGGCGACCCGCCCGGCGCGGGCCTTGTCCTTGAACTCGATGCCCCAGACGAGCCCGCGGCCCCGGTACTCCTTGATGTCGGCGAGGTTCTCCTCGGTGATGGAGATCAGCGCCTGTTCGATCTGCTCGCCGCGGGTGCGGGTCTGCTTCTCCATGGCGGAGCCGTCGGCCCAGTAGGCCTCCAGGGCGGCGGCGGCCGTGACGAACGCCGGGTTGTTGCCGCGGAAGGTGCCGTTGTGCTCGCCCGGCTCCCAGATGTCCAGCTCGGGCTTGAACAGGCACAGCGACATCGGCAGTCCGTACCCGCTGATGGACTTGGACACGGTCACGATGTCGGGCACGACGCCGGCCTCCTCGAAGGAGAAGAACGCGCCGGTCCGCCCGCAGCCCATCTGGATGTCGTCGACGATCAGCAGCATGTCGCGGCGCTCGCACAGGTCGGCGAGGGCGCGCAGCCACTCGGGCCGCGCGACGTTGATGCCGCCCTCGCCCTGCACGGTCTCGACGATCACCGCGGCGGGCTGGTTGAGGCCCGAGCCCTGGTCCTCCAGGAGCCGTTCGAACCACAGGAAGTCCGGGACCTGGCCGTCGAAGTAGTTGTCGAACGGCATCGGGGTGCCGTGCACCAGCGGGACACCGGCGCCGGCCCGCTTGAAGGCGTTGCCGGTCACGGCGAGCGAGCCGAGCGACATGCCGTGGAAGGCGTTGGTGAACGACACGATCGACTCGCGGCCCTTCACCTTCCGCGCGAGCTTGAGCGCGGACTCGACGGCGTTGGTGCCGGTCGGCCCGGGGAACATCACCTTGTACGGCAGGTCGCGCGGCCGCAGCACCAGGTTCTGGAAGGCCTCCAGGAAGCCGCGTTTGGCGGTCGTCGACATGTCGAGCCCGTGAGTGACGCCGTCGCGCTCCAGGTAGTCGATCAGGGCCCGCTTGAGCACGGGGTTGTTGTGCCCGTAGTTCAGGGACCCGGCACCCGCGAAGAAGTCGAGGTACTCGTGGCCGTCCTCGTCGTACATCCGGCTGCCCCGGGCCCGGTCGAAGACGGTGGGCCAGTTGCGGCAGTAGCTGCGCACCTCCGACTCCAGGGTCTCGAAGACGCTCAGGTCCGGCTGGGTGATGGTCACGGCTAATGGCTCCTCTGTGCGTGGGGGGAGGAAGAACGTGGGGGAGAGTCGTGCGGGAGGACGAGGATCAGCGGGAGAACGGGCCGATGCGGTACAGCACTTCGGGGTCGTGCGGCCCGTCGGGGAACTGACCCGTCTCGAACAGCACCTCGCGCTCGACGGCCGCGCCATGACGCCGTGCGTACGACGTGAACAGGCGCTCGGAGGCGGTGTTGCCCGGCGTGATGGTCGTCTCGACGACGGACAGCCCGCGTTCGGCGGCCACCCGCGAGGTCAGCCCGTCGAGCAGTCGCGCGGCCAGTCCGCGGCCGCGGTGCGCCGCGTCGACGGCCACCTGCCACACGAGGAGCGTGCGGGGACGCTCGGGGCGGACATACGCGGTGACGAAACCGACGGGCCGTCCCTCGGCGTCGCGCGCCACCGCCGAGGTGCCGGCGAAGTCACGGCACCACAGCAGATAGCTGTACGAGGAGTTCAGGTCGAGGGTTCGGGAGTCCTTGGCGATACGCCAGAGGGCGGCCCCGTCGGCCACCTCCGGACGGTCGATCCGAAGGCCCTCCGGCATTTCCAGGAATTCCGCTGACAGGTCTGTGTGTGCGGCGGTCATGCGGATTGAATTTACCGACGGAAAGCTCAAATTGCATCGTCGGACGGGGTTACGTACAGCGCATCCATGTGTTATCACGCGCCCGTGAAAGGCCGGCATCGTATGCGACTTTGCGTACCGTTTTCACCCGGAAAATACCATAGAAAGCGGACGCGTTGTGGAGTCCGTCACAGGGTCGAAATGTGCGGGTGACCTGCTCGAATCGTGTCGTCGGCGTTCGCGGAATCTTTGCGTTTACGTACGCGGTGAGGGGGCAGAAGATTGCGAGAGGCCGCGTCGAATAATTCCGCTCAGAATTAAGGGCAGGATAAGCGTATGAAGGGGATGCGCAATCCCCACCGCATTTCCGCGTCAGAATTCCGCGCCCCGGCTCCCCGGGGCGCACTCGACCGGGCGGGGTTCCGTGCCCCGGCAATCCGGGGTTTCCGCGTCCCGGCGGAGGCGCGGACGCCTCCGCCGGTGCCTCGGGGTCAGCCCCAGGCCAGTGCCACGGCCCGGCGCGCCCCCTCCAGGTCCACCGGGAAGCCTGACTCCGCCAGCGCCGCGCCCAGGCCCGCGAGGCCGGCGTGGACGGCACCCCGGGTGGCGTCGGGGCCGTAGTGGTTCACGCGGATCATCGACTGCGCGAGAGCGCCGCCACCCGCGGCGAGCGGCAGCGCGGGATCCACGGCCAGTGCCCTGGCGACCACGGCGGACGCGTCCGCGTCCTCGGGCACCCGCAGCGTGGTGGCGACGGGCGCCGCGTCGGAGGCCGCCTCCACGTACGGCGCGAGGCCCCCGCCGAGGGCCACGGCTCCCGCCCGGGTGGCCGCGGCGGCCGAGGCGTGACGGGCCATCACCGCGTCGAGACCCTCGCCCTCGATCCGCTCGGCACACGCCTCCAGTGCCAGCATCTCCAGCTGCGCCGGCGCGTGCGGCAGAGCGGTGCGGCCCGCGTCGACCCATCGCTCCTTCCAGTCCAGCAGGGAGAGGTAGGAGCGGCGAGGGGCGCCGGGGTTCGCGGCCATCCGCGCCCACGCCCGCTCGCTCACCGACACCGCCGACACCCCGGCGGGACCGCCCATCGCCTTCTGCGCCCCGATCACGCACAGGTCGACGCCCCAGGCGTCCGGCAGCACCGGCTCGGCGCCGATCGACGCGACGGCGTCCAGGTAGAAGAGCGCGCCGTGCTCCCGTACGACCTCGCCGATCTCCGCCACCGGGTTGGTGTTCCCGGTGGCGGCCTCGGCGTGCACGAGCGACACGAAGTCGATCGACGGGTGCTCGGCGAAGGCCTCGCGGACCTGCTCGGCGGTGACCGCGGTGTGGAACGGCACCGCCAGATCGATCACGGTCGCCCCGCAGTCCCGCAGCCAGTTCCCGAAGGTCTGGCCGTAGGGGCCGGTGATGACGTTCAGCGCGGTGGTGCCGGGACCGGCCGTGCCGCGAATGGCCCCCTCCAGGGGCAGCAGCGCCTCACCCTGCATGATCACGACGTCCCGCTCGGTGGAGAGCAGCCGGGCGACACGGTCCTCGATCGACGCGAAGCGGGCGGCGCTCAGCGGCGCCAGGTCAAGGAAGGGGTGGGTCACGGCGGTGCTCTCTTCGCTCACGGTGGGGTCGACGATCAGAGCGTAACCGGCGACCCCGGCGCACCCGGACCGGCGAATTCTGAGGCCAGACGGCCCAGTGGCCATCGGATTGATTTGAGGAACCCAAACCTTTCCTTATAATCGGAACCCTCTGTTTCCCCCACAGGAGGTCTCCGTGTACTCGGTCCCCGGACGCCGGACCCGCATTCTGGCCGCCACCACCGCCACGGCCGGGCTGCTGCTCGTGGCCGGCTGCTCCTCGGACAGCGGGGGCGGAAAGACCACCACCGCGGGCGGGGTCCCGCTGGTCAAGAGCGGGCAGCTCACGACCTGCACCCACCTGCCGTACCCGCCCTTCCAGTCGGAGATCGACGGCAAGGTGCAGGGCTTCGACGTGTCGCTGATCGACCTCGTCGCCAAGGACCTGGGAGTGAAGCAGACGATCGTCGACACGCCCTTCGAGAACTTCAAGACGGGCGCGTTCCTCAACTCCGAGCAGTGCGACCTCGCCGCTGCCGGTATGACGATCACCCCGGAGCGCAAGAAGAACGTCGACTTCTCCGACCCGTACTTCGACGCCACGCAGGGCGTCCTGGTCGACAAGAAGAGCGGCATCACCTCCCTCGCCGACGTCAAGGCGAAGGGCAAGAAACTCGGCGCCCAGGCGCAGACCACCGGCGAGGACTACGCGAAGAAGCAGGGCTTCGACCCGATCTCCTTCGAGTCCTCCGACGCGGTGCTGAGCGGCCTGCGCACCGGCCAGGTCCAGGCCGTCATCATCGACTACCCGGTCGTCCAGGGCTGGCTCAAGGACAAGGCCAACGCCGACGCCTTCAAGGTGGCCGACAACCTCAACACCGGTGAGCAGTACGGCTTCACGGTGAAGAAGGGCAACACCAAGCTCGTCGCCGCCATCAACAAGGCGCTGGCGGACGCGAAGGCCGACGGCACGTACAAGAAGCTCTACGAGAAGTGGATCGGCCCGTACGACGCGGCCGCGGCCTCCGCCTCCCCGTCCGCCTCATGAGTGGTGCCGACACGCCTCTCCAGCCCCGCAGGTCCGGCCTGAGCCGGCGCCAGAAGCGCTCGCTCTCGCGCGGCGCGCAGTACGCCGTCTTCGTCGCCGTCGTGATCGCCATCGCGGTCACGGCGGACTGGGGCCGTCTGAAGAACCAGTTCTTCCAGTGGGACCTGGTCAAGCAGATGTTCCCGGACGTCATCACGCTGGCGCTGAAGAACACCGTCCTCTACACGACGTTCGGCTTCGCCGTCGGTCTCGTGCTGGGCATCGTCATCGCCCTGATGCGTCTGTCGTCGGTGGGCCCCTACCGCTGGGCCGCCGGCCTCTACATCGAGATCTTCCGCGGTCTGCCCACCCTGCTCATCTTCATCTTCGTGGGCGTCGCGGTACCGCTCGCGTTCCCGGGCACGGAGATCCCCGGCGGAACGTACGGCAAGGTCGCCATCGCGCTCGGCATGGTGGGGGCCGCGTACATGGCCGAGACCTTCCGCGCGGGCATCCAGGCCGTGCCCAGGGGGCAGATGGAGGCGGCCCGTTCGCTGGGCTTCTCGCACGCGCGGGCCATGGTCTCGATCATCGTCCCGCAGGCGTTCCGGATCATTATTCCGCCGCTCACCAACGAACTCGTGACCCTCTTCAAGGACTCCTCACTGGTGCTGTTCCTGGGTGTCACCCTGGAGGAGCGCGAACTGTCCAAGTACGGTCGCGACCTGGCCAGCCAGACCGCCAACTCCACGCCGATCCTCGTCGCGGGCCTGTGCTACCTGCTCGTCACGATCCCGCTCGGCTTCCTCGCACGACGTCTCGAAGCCAAGAGGAAGCAGGCGACCAAGTGACCGCCCCCGAGATCCAGGTGAAGGACCTCCACAAGTCCTTCGGCGACAACGAGGTCCTGCGCGGTATCGACCTGGAGGTCGGGCAGGGCGAGGTCGTCTGTGTCATCGGCCCGTCCGGCTCCGGCAAGTCGACCCTGCTGCGCTGCGTGAACCTCCTGGAGGAGCCCACCAAGGGCCAGGTGTTCGTCGCCGGTACGGAGGTCACGCACCCGGACGTCGACATCGACGCCGTACGCCGCCGTATCGGCATGGTCTTCCAGCAGTTCAACCTCTTCCCCCATCTGTCGGTGACCGGCAACCTCACGCTGCCGCAGCGCCGGGTGCTCGGCCGGGACAAGGCGGAGGCGGCCCGGGTCGCCGCCGAGAACCTCACCCGGGTGGGCCTCGCGGAGAAGGCCGACGCCTATCCCGCCTCGCTCTCCGGCGGCCAGCAGCAGCGCGTCGCGATCGCCCGCGCGCTCGCGATGGGGCCCGACGTGATGCTCTTCGACGAGCCGACCTCGGCGCTCGACCCCGAACTCGTCGGCGACGTGCTCGCCGTCATGCGGATGCTCGCCGACGAGGGCATGACGATGATGGTCGTCACCCACGAGATGTCCTTCGCGCGCGAGGTCGCCGACCGGGTCGTCTTCATGGACGGCGGCGTGATCGTCGAGGAAGGCGTCCCGGCGCAGGTCATCGGCAACCCGGCCCACGAGCGGACACGGCACTTCCTGTCCAGGCTGCTCGACCCGGCGAGGGCGGACGTCGAGGACGGCACACCGGAGCGGCCGAACCAGGAGTAGGGAACCAGGAGCAGGACCGGGCGGGCGAGGAAAGTCACCGGGCGGGCCAGGACGGGGAGCCGTCTTACTAAGGTGCCTTTCATGAGCGATCACCCGGTACTGCACGTGAAGGGGCGGGTCCTGGTCGGACCCGACGACGTCCGCGACGAGCTGTGGGTCGTCGGCGGCCGGATCTCGTACGAGCGCCCCGGCGGCGCCCGTGACGTCCGCGCCGTCGAGGGCTGGGCACTGCCCGGCCTGGTCGACGCGCACTGCCATGTCGGGCTCGACGCCCACGGCCCGGTCCCGGCGGACGTGTCCGAGAAGCAGGCGCTGACCGACCGCGACGCCGGCACCCTCCTCGTCCGGGACGCCGGCTCGCCCTCCGACACCCGCTGGATCGACGACCGCGACGACCTCCCGAAGATCATCCGCGCGGGCCGGCACATCGCCCGTACCCGCCGCTACATCCGCAACTACGCCCACGAGATCGAGCCCGAGGACCTGGTCGCGTACGTCGCCCAGGAGGCCCGGCGCGGCGACGGCTGGGTCAAGCTCGTCGGGGACTGGCTCGACCGCGGCACCGGCGACCTGAGCGCCTGCTGGCCGCGCGAGGCCGTGGAGGCGGCGATCACCGAGGCGCACCGGCTCGGCGCCCGGGTCACCGCGCACTGCTTCGCCGAGGACTCGCTCCGCGACCTGGTCGAGGCGGGCATCGACTGCGTCGAGCACGCCACCGGCCTCACCGAGGACACCGTCCCGCTCTTCGCCGAGCGGGGTGTCGCCATCGTCCCCACCCTCGTGAACATCGCCACCTTCCCGCACCTCGCGGCCGGCGGCGAGGCCAAGTTCCCCCAGTGGTCCGCTCACATGCGACGTCTGCACGAGCGCCGCTACGACACCGTGCGCGCCGCGTACGACGCCGGCATCCCGGTCTACGTCGGCACCGACGCGGGCGGCTCCCTCGCGCACGGCCTGGTCGCGGCCGAGGTCGCCGAGCTCGTCACCGCGGGCATCCCGCCCGTCGAGGCGCTCTCCGCCACCGCCTGGGGTGCCCGGCGCTGGCTCGGACGGCCCGGCCTCGACGAGGGAGCACCCGCGGACCTCGTGGTCTACGAGGGGGACCCGCGTGCCGACGTACGGGTCCTGGCGGCTCCGCGGCGGGTGGTCCTCAACGGGCGGATCGTCGGCTGACACGTCCCACCGTTCTCGTGCGGCGGACGCGGCTGATATCGGTCACGCGGCTGACATGTGCTTGGTTGACGGAGCGTTACGGCTGAGGTGGCGTGCTCGTTATGCACCATCGGGTGCGCTCCGGCGCGTCAACCCGGCGTCAACCAGCGTGTTCGTCCAGGGGTGTTGAGCGAGTGACGGTGGGGAACAGCCGTGCCTCAAGATTCGAAGGCGTGCACGGAAACACCACGATGGAGTGAACTCACGTCAGGTGGCTGACTGTTCACTCTCGGTGCGTAATTCTTTCGGGGTCCCAGGCTTTCTCCTATGGGGGTCCCACCCTTGAACAGCATCAACCACCGCATGCCCGCACGCCGGTTCGCCGTCACCGCGGCAGCCACCGTCCTCGCCGCGGGTCCCGCCGCGCTGGCCGGAGCGGGCTCCGCCCACGCGACCACCGACCACGGTCGCGCGAGCGCCGTCGTGCTCCGCACCGGACTCGACGTGTCCCTCCTCGACAAGACCGTGGACGTCCCGCTCGCGGTCTCCCTGAACGAGGTGCGGGCACCGCAGAGTGCCGAGAAGACCTCGCTCACCGCCCAGTTGGACGGCGTCGCCCACGGACGTCCGTTCAGCGTGCTGCGCGCGGACGCCGCCACCGCCGAGGCCACCGTCTCCGCCGGGAAGGCCGAGGGCTCCACCCACCTCGCGCACGCCGCCGTCCATGTCCCCGGACTGCCGCTGCTGTCGCTCATCGAGGTCCAGGACGTGACCTCGAAGGCCACCTGCGAGGCCGGGAAGAAGCCCGTCGCCGGCGCCAACCTGCTGGGATCCGTCACCGTTCTCGGCAAGAAGGTCACGCTGACGACGGGCGGCCCGACGCACGTGAAGGTCCCCGGGGTCGGTGAGGTGCGGCTCGACCTCTCCAAGACCGAGACCACCTCCCGTACGGCCGCCGCGTCCGCGCTCGAACTCACGGTGTCCATCAACCCGTTGAAGCTGAACGTGGCCGAGGTGGAGGGCACGCTGACGCTGGCGAAGGCCACCTGTGAGTCACCGGCGGCGCCCGTCGCCCAGGAGGCCGCACCGGCCGGCCCGGCCGGACCCTCCGAAGCCTCCGACCCGGTGGCCGAGGTGACACCGCAAGGCGTTCCCGCGACGGAAGGGCTCGCCGAGACCGGGGGCGGCTCCATGACGCCGTATCTGGCCGGCGGCGCGGTGGCGCTGCTCGCCGCGGGCGGTGGAGCGGTCGTCCTCTCCCGGCGCCGCCGAGGCTGACGGGCCGCCCGGGTTCCGGCCACCCTGGCCGATGTCCGGAGCCCACTCCTCGAACGCCGGACGGGCTGAGCAGCCTCAGCCCGTCCGGCGTTCGAGGAGTGGGCCGTTCACGCCGATCCGGAGGTCCGGGGCGGTGGCTCCGGGAACCCGCTGGGCGCGGAGGCCGGAGCTGCGGGGACGGCGGGGGCCGCCGGGCTGGGGCGACGCCATGGACTGCGGGGCTTACGGGGACGGCGGGGGTTGCGGGGCTTACGGGGACGGCGGGGGTCGCCGCGCTACGGGGACGGCGGGGGCTGCCGGGGCGGAACAACCCGGGGACCGCCTCCACTTCCGCCCAGGCTCCCGCTCACGGTCATCGCCCGGTCCAGCGCCTGCAGGAAGCGGTTGACCGTCGCCCGGTTCCGTACCGCGATCCGCAGCCACTCGTCCCCGAGCCCGGGAAACGTGTCCCCGCGCCGCACCGCGAACCCGAGATCGCGAAGAACCCGGCGCACCCCGGTGGCCCGCGGCAGCCGTACCAGGACGAACGGTCCCTCCGCCGGTTCCACCACCCGCAGCCCGTCGGAGCAGCCGAACTCCCGCAGCCCCGCCACCAGATGGGCCCGGTCCGTGGCGATCCGGCGTGCCGCGTGCGCCGCCTCCGCGAGCGCCTGCGAGGACATACAGGCCTCGGCCGCCGCGAGCGCGGGCGTCGAGACCGGCCACAGCGGCTGGGCGCGCTCCAGCTCGGCGATCGTGCCGGGACCGGCCAGCGCATAGCCGATCCGCAGGCCCGCGAGCCCCCACGTCTTCGTGAGACTGCGCAGCACGACGAGTCCGGGCACGTCCGTCCGCCCGGCCAGCCCCTCGCGCTCCCCCGGCACCGCGTCCATGAACGCCTCGTCGACCACCAGCACCCGCCCGGGGCGGGCCAGTGCGGCGATGGCCGCGGCAGGGTGCAGGACCGACGTCGGATTCGTCGGATTGCCGATCACGACCAGGTCGGCGTCCTCGGGGACGGCGCCCGCGTCGAGCCGGAAGCCGTCCCCCTCGCGCAGCAGGACGCGGCCCACCGTGTGGCCGGCGTCCCGCAGGGCGGCCTCCGGCTCCGTGAACTGCGGATGCACGACCACCGGCCGGCGTACCTTCAGAGCCCGCGCGAGCAGCACGAAGGTCTCGGCCGCGCCCGCCGTGAGCAGCACCCGCTCCACGGGCAGCCCGTGCCGCGCCGCCACGGCGGCCCGGGCGGCCCGTCCGTCCGGGTAGGCCGCGAGGCCAGGCAGCGACGCGGCGATCCGGTCGAGCAGCCACGCGGGCGGGGTGTCCGCGCGGACGTTCACGGCGAGATCGGTGAGCTTGGAGCCGTCGTCGCGCACCTCGGCGTCCCCGTGGTGCCGCAGGTCGTGCCCGCCCTCGGCGGCCTCTTCAGTGCGCATGGGTATGCGTGTGCCCCCCGTGATGGTGGTGACCGTGTCCGTCGTGGTGGCCCTGTCCGTCGTGCTGGCCGTCGTCGTCCGGGTGGAAGTGCGGCTGCTGGGGGAGCCCCACCTTGTCCTCGAAGCCGGGCAGCGCGATCCGGTAGACGCAGGAGTCGCAGTTCATCCGCACGTCGCCCTTCACCGCCTCCCGGTAGCGCTCCATGACCAGATCGAGCAGTTCGGGCTCGGGGCCGATGACCTCGGCGGAGCCCACCTCGACCCGCGGGTGGGCGGCGGCCCAGTCCTCCGTCTGCCGCCGCACCCGGTCCGGGAGGATACCGGTGAACAGGAAGTAGGGCAGGACCACGATCCGGCGCGCGCCCAGCTTCACACAGCGGTCGAGACCGGACGGCACATCAGGTGCCGCCAGGGACACGAACGCCGTCTCGACGCCCGCGTAGCCCCGGCCCTCCCACAGCAGCCGCGCGGCCTTGTGCACCTCGGCGTTGGCGTCCGGGTCGGTGGACCCGCGGCCCACGAGCAGCACCGTCACCTCGGCCCGCTCCTCGGGGGTCCGGGCGCCGTCGCCGAGGGCCTCGTCGAGGCGTCGCTCCAGCACGGCGAGCAGCGAAGGATGCGGGCCCAGCGGACGCCCGTACGTGTAGGAGATCCCGGGGTGCCGCTCCTTCTCGCGGGTCAGCGCCGCCGGGATGTCTCCCTTGGCGTGCCCGGCGGACACCAGCATCAACGGCACGGCGGCGAAACGCCGTACCCCCTGCCCGACGAGTTCGCTCACGGCGTCGCCCAGCGGCGGCGGCGACAGTTCGATGAACCCCCCGGCGACGGGCAGTTCGGGATGGCGGCGCCCCAACTCCCGTACGAAGGAACGGAAGGCCTCGGCTCCGGCCTCGTCCCGGGTGCCGTGTCCGGCGATGAGCAGTGCGGGGGGCGGGGTGGTCACGATGTCTCCTTGGCGGCCGAGACGGCCTCAGCGGTCGGCGAGGCCATCTCGGCCCGAGCGGTCTTCGCGGGCTGGTCGGCCCGAACGGATTTCGAGGCCTGGTCGGCCTGCGGAACAGGGTGGTACAGCAGGGCGTTGAGCGCGGCGGCCGCGACCGCCGAACCGCCCTTCTCGGACACGTTGCTGACGGCGGGCAGGCCGCTCTCGCGGAGCGCGGCCTTGGACTCGGCCGCGCCGACGAACCCGACGGGCAGACCGATCACGAGCGCCGGATCGGCGTCCAGCCGCAGCAACTCCTCCAGCGCGGTGGGCGCGCAGCCGATCACCCACAGCGCGCCGGGCCCGACCTGCTCGTACGCGAGCCGGACCGCGTGCGCCGAACGCGTCAGGCCTGGGCCCGACGTGGCGTCCTTGAGGCGGCAGACGGCGGCGCGGCGGGTGATGCCCGCCGCGACCATCTCGACGTCCGCCACGACCGGCGCCCCGGCGTGCAGCGCCGCGTGCGCCCGTATCAGGACGTCCTCGTCGGTGACGAGATCGCTCGCGTACTCCAGGTCGGCGGCGGAGTGGATCACCCGCTCCACCACCGCGCGCGTCAGCGGCGGGAAGCGCGAGGTGTCCAGGCGGGCGCGCAGCCGCCGGAAGGACTCCTGCTCGATGGGGTGCACGACCCGGCTTCCGGGGAACACCTGGCTCACTTGGGCTCCTCCTGCCAGCGGTAGCCGCGCGGCGTGACCATGCGCCCGGCGATCTCACGGGTCGCCGTGTTGCCCACGGTCACCACGGTCATCATGTCGACGATTACCGGATCCAGGGACCCCAGCGTCGTGACCCGGCTCGACTCGTCCGGGCGGGAGGCGTTGCGCACCACACCCACCGGCGTCGCCGGCTCCCGGTGCTCCGCGAGGATCGCGAGCGCCTTGGGGAGCTGCCAGTCCCGGCCCCGGCTGCGCGGGTTGTAGAAGGTCACCACGATGTCCGCCTCGGCCGCCGCGCGCACCCGGCGCTCGATGACCTCCCACGGCGTGTGCAGGTCGGACAGGCTGATCGACACATGGTCGTGGCCCAGCGGCGCGCCGAGGATCGCCCCGGCCGCGAGCGCCGCGGTCACCCCCGGCACCCCGACGACGTCGATGTCGTCGGACGCCTCGGCCAGCGCGGGCGACGCCATCGCGTACACGCCCGCGTCGCCGCTGCCGATCAGCGCGACGGCCTGCCCGCGCCGCGCCTCGGCCACCGCCGTGCGGGCCCGCTCCTCCTCGGCGCCGAGCCCCGACTCCAGAACCAGCGTGCCGGGCCGCAGCAGGTCGCGGATCTGGTCGACGTACTGGTCGAGCCCGACGAGGACCGCGGCCCGCCGCAGCTCCGCCGTCGCGCGTGGGGTCAGCAGATCGCGGGCGCCCGGGCCGAGGCCCACGACCGCGAGCCGTCCGCGGGCCGGCCGGCGCACGATCGCGCAGGTCGCCATCGCGGGCTGCCCGTCCGCGCGTACCGACTTCCGCTTGGGGACGAGGAGTTCACCCCCGCCCACCAGCGCCGCGGCCTCCGCCACGGACGGCGTTCCGACGGCGGCGAGCGGCGCGTCGGAGGGGTTCGGGACCGCCACCGCCGCCAGCTCCCCGGCGGTGTACGTGACGACCGGCACCCCGAGCCGCGCGGCGGCCCCGACGATGCCGGGCTCCTCGGACTTGGCGTCGACGGTGGCGAGTTCGGCCACCGAACGTACGGAAAGACCGGCCTCCCGCAGGGCGTCCTCGACGAGCCCGAGGACTTCTTCCACGGGCGCGCCCCGGGAGGCGCCGACCCCGACCACGAGGGACGGCGGGCGCAGGACGACCTCGCGCGCGGCGGGTTCCCGGTCGCGGTCGGAGATGCGAAGGACGGCGGCGCCCGACTTCGCCGGGCTCCCCACGTTCGGCGGCAGCGCGGGCAGCGGCCAGACCGACTCCGCATCCAGCACCACCGGTTCGCCGTCCAGCATGGCCCGCGAGACCCCGGCGACATCCCCTTCCACCGGCAGACCCAGGGTGTCGAGACCGGGCACCCCCACCGCGTCGGTCGCCGTCGTCACCACGGGCTCGGCACCGAGCAACTCGCCGACCTCGCGGGCGAGTTCGTTCGCCCCGCCCGCGTGGCCGCCGACCAGCGACACGGCGAACCGTCCCGCCTCGTCGACGCACACCACCCCGGGGTCCGCCCCCTTGTCGACGAGCAGCGGCGCGACGAGCCGTACGACCGCGCCCGTGGCGAGGAAGCACACCACCTGGTCGCACTCCGCGAAGGCCCGCCGCACGGCGTCCGCCACGGGCCCGTCGTACACCCGGGTACGCGTGGACCATGCCGCGGCGAGCCGGTCACGGGCCACCGCGCCCGCCGCCGTGGCGGAAATCAGGCCGATCACTGGGGAACTCCTTCGGTACGGGCCGGAGGCCGGACGCCCCACAGCACAAAGACGGGATTGGTCGCCGCGAGCCGGGACACGCCGCCCGGCAGCGGGGCGAGCCGTGACGACTGCAACAGGACGCCGTCGCAGGCGAATCCGGCGGCGGTGAGCGCGTCCCGCGCGGCCGGCACCCGGTCGAGCGAGGCCATCGCGATCACGACGGCCCGCCGGGCCCGGCGCGCGCACACCGTGACGATCGCGGGCAGTTCACGTCCGCCGCCGCCGATGAACACCGCGTCCGGATCGTCCAGTTCGGACAGCACCGTGGGCGCGGCCCCGTGCACGACCCGCACGTCCACGCCGTGCGCCGCCGCGTTGGCGCGGATGCGGTCGCAGCCGTCCCGGGTCTTCTCGACGGCGGTCACCGCGGCGCCGAACCGCGCGCACTCCACGGCGACGGAACCGGAGCCCGCGCCGACGTCCCAGACCAGCTCGCCCAGCCGCGGTCCGATCCTGGCCAGCGCCAGCGCCCGTACCTCGAACTTGCTGATCATCGAGTCGCGGTGGGCGAACTCGCTCTCGTCCAGGGCCCATCGGTCGGGTCCGGCGACCGGTCCGGCGACCGTCCGCACCGGAGCCAGGACTCGCGACTCGTCCAGGCACAGCACGACACTGACCGCCGTACCCCAGTCACGGGCGGCGGCCCCGGCGGGCGTGACCCGCTCGACGCGCTCGTGCTCCGGGTCGCCGAGGGCGCTCGCCACGACGAGGACGCGCCCCGCGCCCCGGTGGGCGAGGGCGGCGCCCAGCTCGGCGGGCCCGGACCCCGGACCGGTCAGCACGGCCACCTTGGGCCGCGACCGGCAGACCTGGACGGCCGTACGAAGATCACGCCCGTGCGCGCTGACCACCACCGCGTCGTCCCAGGGCAGCCCGAGCCGGGCGAAGGCGGTCGCCACGGACGAGACACCGGGGCGGACGTCCAGCCGCTCGGCCCCGAACCGCTCGGCCAGCGCCCGCACGATCCCGAAGAACCCGGGGTCGCCCGAGGCCAAAACCACGACCGGGCCCCCGGGCGCCCCGTCGTCCGCGTACCGCTCGATGCGGTCCAGCGCCGGCGCCAGCGGGCCGAGCACCACCCGCTCCGCCCGCTCCGGCAGCGGGGCCGCCGCCAGATGCCGCCGGGCACCCACGACCAGCCCGGCCCCGGCGAGCACACCCCCGGCGTCCGGGGACAGCGGCGCCCCCGTGCCCGTACCGACGACGGTGATCACCACGGAGCGGTCCGCCGGAACGACGGACCCACCCTCCGCACCGATCGACTCCTCCTCCGCGCCGAGGGATTCCCCCTCCGCGCCGACGACGTCCACGCTCATGACGCGGGGTCCTGCGCACCGCTCCGGCGCGCGGCACGCAGTTCGGCGCGCGCCTCGGGGTCCGCCTTGCGGAAGCCGTGGAAGTGACCGGGGTGGTAGAGGTGCGACCGGGTGCCGCTCGCGTCGAGCGCCGGGCCGACCAGGAACAGCGTGTGCTTCCAGAGCTTGTGCTCCTTGACGGTCTCCTCCAGCGTGCCGATCGTGCACTTCACGATCAGCTCCTCCGGCCAGGTCGCCTGGTACGCGACCACGACCGGCGTGGTCGTCGGATAGCCGCCCTCCAGCAGCTCCCGCACCAGCTGGCCGCTGCGGGCCGCCGACAGGAACAGCGCCATCGTCGTGCCGTGCTTCGCGAACTCCCGTACCTCCTCACCGGGCGGCATCGGCGTCTTGCCGCCGCCGAGCCGGGTGAGGATCACCGACTGCGCGACCTCGGGAATCGTCAGCTCGCGCTGGACGAGCGCGGCCACCGCGGAGAAGGACGAGACACCCGGCACGATCTCGGTCTCGACGCCGAGCTCGGCGCACCGGTCGACCTGCTCCTGCGTGCCGCCCCACAGGGCCGGGTCGCCGGAGTGGATCCGCGCCACCCGCAGCCCCTCGGCACGGGCCCGCTCGTACACGGCGACGACGTCCTCCAGCGACATCGTGGCGGAGTCGAGGATCTCGGCGCCCTCGCGCGCGTGGTCGAGAACCTCGGCCTGCACCAGGCTCGCCGCCCAGATCACCACGTCGGCCTCGGCGATGGCGCGCGCGGCGCGGAACGTCAGCAGGTCGGCGGCGCCGGGGCCGGCACCGACGAAGGTCACTTTGCCGGTGGGGGCATCGGCCATGGGAATCGGTCCTCTCCTACGGAAAATCAGGGGTACTGCGAAAGGTTCAGTGGGCGCGGGGCCGTCGCCTGAGGTGCGCGACCGGGGGGTGATCGGATAGCAAGGGCCTATGGCGGTCCTCGTCGCGCTCGGCGCGTTCCTGATGACGCTGGCCGGCGGCTGGACGGCGCAGCGCGTGACCGACCGCCGCCATCTGGTCCTCGGCCTGGCCGGCGGCCTGATGCTCGGCGTGGTCGGCCTCGACCTGCTGCCGGAGGCGCTGGCCGCGGCGGGCACCGAGGTGTTCGGCGTACCGGCCGCGCTGCTCCTCTTCGTGACCGGCTTCCTGCTGGCCCATCTGGTCGAACGCCTGCTCGCCCATCGTCAGGCCGCGCACGGCGGCGACGAGAACGACGGACGCGCGCCCGAGGTGGGCCTCACGGCGGCCGCCGCCATGGTCGGGCACAGCGCGATGGACGGCGTCGCGATCGGCGCCGCCTTCCAGGTCGGCGGGGGCATGGGGCTCGCGGTGTCCCTCGCGGTGATCGCCCATGACTTCGCGGACGGCTTCAACACGTACACGATCACGAGCCTGTACGGGAACGCCCGCCGCAAGGCCCTGCTGATGCTGTACGCGGACGCGGCGGCCCCCATGGTCGGCGCCGCCTCCACCCTCTTCTTCACCATCCCCGAGCCGCTGCTCGGCGGCTACCTCGGCCTCTTCGGCGGCGTGCTCCTCTACCTGGCCGCCGCCGAGATCCTTCCGGAGGCACACCACGAGCACCCCGCGCGCTCGACCCTGCTGTGCACGGTCGCGGGCGTGGCCTTCATCTGGCTGGTGGTGGGCCTCGCGTCCTGAGCCCGAAAGGCGCGCCGCGCCGGCTGGATCCGGGCGATCCGGCGCGGGGGGCGCGTCCGCCGGGTGGGTGTGGGTGCGGGTCACAGCTTTCCGCCGCGTTTCCCGTCGCGGCGCGCGGGCGCGATGAGCGTCGAGAGGTAGGGGAGCGGCTCCCCGTCGAGCTCGCCCGCAGGCCGGATCGACTCGTCATCGAGGCCGAGCGCCGACCCCCAGACGGCGTCGTCGATCCGCCCGCTGTCCCGCAGCGCCTCGGCGACCTCCCGCGCCTGCCGCCCGAACTTGTACGCGACCACCGTGCCGGGCCCGTTCAGCGCGTCCTTGAGCACGGCGGACCCCGCCGTCACCGGGACGAGCGTGAGCGGTTCGGTCCCCTCGGTGAGAACGGCCCCCGACCGTGCGGCGAGGTCCTGCATGGCGGTGATGCCGGGCACCGTCTCCACGACCGTGCCCGGGACCAGCTCCGCGATCGTGTGCGCGAGATAGGTGAACGTCGAATACACGTTGGGGTCGCCGATGGTGGCGAAGGCGACCGAGGCGTGCCGGCCGAGCAGGTCGGCCACCCGCGCGCCGGCGGCGTCCCAGGCTGCCTCGCGCCGCCCCCGGTCGCTCCGCTCGTTGAGCGCGAACACCACCCGGACGACCTTCTCCTCGGGCACGTAGTGCAGGACGGTCGCCTCGGCCCGCCCCCGCTCGCCGCCGTCCTTCCCGTCCGGCGCGGCCATCACGGGGACGACGACGACCTCCGCCGTGCGCAGGGCGTTGACGCCCTTGACGGTCACCAGCTCGGGGTCGCCGGGGCCCACCCCGACTCCGATCAGCTTGCTGCTCATGACGTCAGGCACCTCTCGACGAACCGACGGGCCACACCGGGCTCGGACGCCCAGTGCGTGTGCAGATAACTCGCGTGCACGCCTCGCTGCACGAATCCTTCGACGCGCCGCTCGGGGGCGCGCAACCCCCAGGCGGGAGCGGCCCCGGCGCCGGGCTCGACGACGGTCCGGTGGAACTCGTGCCCGCGCATCCGGGTACCGGCCGGGGCCAGCGCGCTGTCGCCGATGGCCACGGCGTCCCGGTAGCCGAGGGTGAGCCGCTCGTCCATCCGGGCCACGGCGTCGATCACCCCGCACATGGGCCGCCCGTCCAGTTCCCGCGCCAGATACAGGAGTCCGGCACACTCGGCCGCGACCGGTGCCCCGGCGAACGCCAGCTCGGCCACCGCCTTGCGCAACGGCTCGTTGGCGGACAGCTCGGGCCCGTACACCTCGGGGAACCCGCCGCCGATGACCAACCCGCCGGTTCCGTCCGGCAGTTGCTCGTCCCGCAGCGGATCGAAGGTGACGACCTCGGCCCCGGCGGCGGTGAGGAGTTCGGCGTGTTCGGCGTAGGAGAAGGTGAAGGCGGGACCGCCGGCGACGGCAACTCGCTTCACCCCAAACGGAGTTCGGTCCGCCGGCCCGTCATGCCCTCGACGGCGGGCCGGGCCGGGCCCCGGGGAGGCCGCCATGGCGGAGGGGGAGAGGGGCGGCACGGGCGAGGCGGGAGACGCCCCGGCCGCGACCGAGGAGGGAACCGCGTCGGCTCCGCCCGGGGGACGCACCGCCTCGGCCGCGTCCCAGGCCGGACCCGACAGCTCGCCCGCACCGCGCGCCAGCGCGAACAGCGCGTCCAGATCGCACCCGGCGCGCACCTGCTCGGCCATCGCGGCGACCGCCTCGACCGCCTCCGAACGCCGCTCGGCCACCGGGACGAGCCCCAGATGCCGGGACGGAGTGCTCACCTGCTGGGCCCGCCGCAGCACGCCGAGCACCGGCACCCCGGACGCGTCCAGCGCCTCCCGGAGCATGGCCTCGTGCCGCTCGGAGCCCACCTTGTTGAGGATCACTCCCGCGACCCGCACCTCGGGGT
The DNA here is from genome assembly GCF_055588305.1 of Streptomyces sp. NPDC042002. Classification (NCBI taxonomy): domain Bacteria; kingdom Bacillati; phylum Actinomycetota; class Actinomycetes; order Kitasatosporales; family Streptomycetaceae; genus Streptomyces; species Streptomyces sp. NPDC042002. The sequence continues at coordinate 546,483 of NZ_JBVJCT010000001.1, forward strand.
CCCAGGAGGCGAACCCGTGCACCAGCGCGGCCACGGACCGCGACTGCGAGGACGCGTCGACGACCAGCACCACCGGCGCCCGCAGCAGCTTCGCCACCTGTGCCGTGGACGCGAGTTCCCCCTCGCCCGCAGCCCCGTCGTACAGCCCCATCACGCCCTCGACGACCGCGAGATCGCACCCGAGCGCCCCGTGCGCGAACAACGGGCCGATCAACTCGGGGCCGCACAGGTAGGAGTCGAGATTCCGTCCCACGCGCCCGGTGGCGAGCGCGTGATACCCGGGGTCGATGTAGTCGGGCCCCACCTTGTGCGGGGACACGGCGAGCCCCCGCGAGGCGAAGGCCGCCATCAGCCCCGTGGCGACGGTGGTCTTGCCGCTGCCAGAGGAGGGCGCGGCGATGACCAGCCGGGGAACGGACGACGTCACCACTCGATACCCCTCTGCCCCTTCTGGCCGGCGTCCATCGGATGCTTGACCTTGGACATGTCGGTCACGAGATCGGCGAAGTCGACCAGCTTCTCAGGGGCGTTGCGCCCGGTGATCACGACGTGCTGGGTGCCCGGACGGTCCCGCAGCACCGCCACGACCTCGTCGGTGTCGATCCATCCCCAGTGCATCGGGTACGCGAACTCGTCGAGCACGTACAGCTTGTACGTCTCGGCGGCGAGGTCCCGCTTGACCTGCTCCCAGCCCTCGCGGGCCTTCTCCTCGTTGTCCATCTGCGCGTCGCGCTGGACCCAGGACCAGCCCTCGCCCATCTTGTGCCAGTCGACGGTCCCGCCCTCACCGGAGGCGCCGAGGACCCGCAGCGCGTTCTCCTCGCCGACCTTCCACTTCGCCGACTTGACGAACTGGAACACCCCGATGGGCCACCCCTGGTTCCAGGCGCGCAGCGCGAGCCCGAACGCGGCCGTCGACTTGCCCTTGCCGATCCCCGTGTGCACGACGACCAGCGGCCGGTTACGACGCTGACGGGTCGTCAGGCCGTCCTCCGGTACGACACTCGGCTGTCCCTGCGGCACTACGCGGCCCTCCTCGAAGTTCCCTGCACGTCCCGGACGAGCCCGGCGATCGAATCGGCCCGCAGCTCGTCCAGCGTCACCGGCGTGCCGCCCAGCTCCCCCGCGAGCTGCCCCGCGAGCCCGAGCCGTACCGGCCCCGTCTCGCAGTCGACGACCACCGAGGCGACCTGGTCGGCCGCGAACAGCCGCGCCGCGCGCCCTGCCGTGGCGACCGGTTCGGCCCCGCCCGTGGCCCGCCCGTCGGTCACGACGACCACCAGCGGGCGCCGGGCGGCGTCCCGCAGCCGCTCCACCCGCAGCACCTCGTGGGCCCGCAGCAGCCCGGCCGCGAGCGGCGTCCGGCCGCCCGTCGGCAGCGACTCCAGCCGGGCCGCGGCGGCGTCCACCGACGAGGTGGGCGGCAGCGCGACCTCGGCGGCCGACCCGCGGAAGGTCACCAGACCCACCTTGTCCCGTCGCTGGTACGCGTCGAGCAGCAGTGACAGCACGGCGCCCTTGACGGCGCCCATCCGCTGCCGCGCCGCCATCGACCCGGAGGCGTCCACGACGAAGAGCACGAGGTTGCCCTCACGGCCCTCGCGCGTCGCCTGCCGCAGATCGTCCCGCCGGACGACGAGACCGCGGCCCGACCGTCCGCGCGCCAGCTGATGCGGCGCGGCGGCCTGCACCGTCGCCGCCAGGTGCAGCTTGGTGAGCGTCCCGCCAGGCCGCCGCGACCCGGTCGTGCGGCCGTGCTCGGTCCGCGCGCGCGAACGCCGTCCGGCCGCGCCCTCGCCGAGTCCGGGCACGCTCAGCGCTTTCGTACGAAAGGGTTCGGCGGCCCGTACGGGCGACTGCTCGCCGCCCTGCCCGGCCGGCGCCTGCCCGTTCTCCGACGGCTCGCCCTGCGCGGGCACGTCACCGGCCGGGGACCCGTCGTCCGGACCGTCCTGCGGCGGCTGCCCGCCACCTCCCGGCCCGTCCGGGTCCGGATCCGGCTCGTCGTCCTCCGAGCCGCCGTCCGAGCCCCCGAACTCCTCCAGCGTCTCGTCGAGCTTGTCCTCGTCGATCCCGGGCGCGTCGAAGGGGTTGCGCCGCCGCCGGTGCGGCAGCGCGAGCAGCGCCGCCTGCCGTACGTCCTCGGCGAGGACCTCGGTGCGTCCCGCCCAGGCGGCGAGCGCGGTCGCGGTCCGCGCCATCACGATGTCGGCGCGCATGCCGTCCACCTCGAAGGCCGCGCAGGTCGCCGCGATCTGCCGCAGCGGCCCGTCGCCGAGCCGTACGGAGGGCAGCAGCGCGCGGGCCGCCACGATCCGGGCCCGCACGGCGGCCTCCTCGTCGGCCCAGCGCGCCGCGAAGGCGGCCGGGTCGTCGTCGTGGGCGAGCCTGCGCCGGACGACCTCGACCCGCTGGTCGGGTTCCCGCGAGGCCGCGACCTCGACGGTCAGCCCGAACCGGTCGAGCAACTGCGGCCGCAGCTCGCCCTCTTCGGGGTTCATCGTCCCGACGAGCAGGAACCGTGCCGCATGTCGTACGGAGACGCCCTCGCGCTCGACGTACGAGGCGCCCATCGCGGCCGCGTCCAGCAGCAGATCGACCAAGTGGTCGTGCAGCAGGTTGACTTCGTCGACGTAGAGGATCCCGCGGTGGGCGTCGGCGAGCAGGCCCGGCTCGAAGGCCTTCACGCCCTCAGCGAGCGCCCGCTCGATGTCGAGCGCGCCCACCAGCCGGTCCTCGGAGGCCCCGACGGGCAACTCGACCATACGGGCCGGGCGTTGCGTGCCGGTCGCCGCCTCGTGCGGACCGTCCGGGCACGCCGGGTCGGGAGCGGCCGGGTCGCACGAGAAACGGCACCCGGGAACGACGGCCACCTCCGGCAGCAGCGCCGACAGGGCGCGTACCGCGGTGCTCTTGGCGGTGCCCTTCTCGCCGCGCACGAGGACTCCGCCGACCGCCGGACTGACAGCGTTCAGCAGCAGCGCGAGCCGCAGGTCGTCCTGGCCGACCACCGCCGTGAACGGGAACGGGGTACTCACTGGTCGTCACCCTCCAAGTCGCCTTCGAGCTCCAGATAGGTGGCGCGCAGCCGCTCCAGCGTCTCCGCGTCCGGCTCAGCCCACAGCCCACGATCAGCCGCCTCCAGCAGCCGTTCGGTGATGCCGCGCAGCGCCCAGGGGTTGGACTTCCGCATGAACTCCTGGTTCTCCGGGGCGAACACGTACTCGGACGCCAACTTCTCGTACATCCAGTCGTCCACGACCCCGGCCGTGGCGTCGTAGCCGAAGAGGTAGTCGACGGTCGCCGCCATCTCGAAGGCGCCCTTGTAGCCGTGCCGGCGCATCGCGGCCATCCAGCGCGGGTTGACCACCCGGGCGCGGAACACGCGGTGCGTCTCCTCGCCGAGCGTGCGGGTCTTCACCTGGTCGGGCACGGCGGAGTCACCGACGTACGCCTCGGGGCTGGCGCCCGTCAGATGGCGCACCATCGCGACCATGCCGCCGTGGTACTGGAAGTAGTCGTCGGCGTCGACGAGGTCGTGCTCGCGGGTGTCGACGTTCTTCGCCGCGACGGCGATGCGCCGGAACGCCGTCTCCATGTCCCCGCGCGCAGCCCGGCCGTCGAGCCCGCGCCCGTAGGCGTAGCCGCCCCACACCGCGTACACCTCGGCGAGGTCGGCGTCCGAGCGCCAGTTGCGGGCGTCGATCAGGGGCAGCAGACCGGCACCGTACGCGCCCGGCTTGGAGCCGAAGATACGGGCCGTCGCGCGCCGCCGGTCGCCGTGCTCGGCGGTGTCCTCGTCGGCGTGCTTGCGCACGTAGTTCCGGTCGGCGGGCTCGTCCAGCTCGGCGACCGCGCGCACCGCGTCGTCGAGCAGACCGACGACGTGCGGGAACGCGTCCCGGAAGAACCCCGAGATACGGACCGTGACGTCGATGCGCGGGCGGCCGAGCTCGTCGAGCGGGACGACCTCGAAGCCGGTCACGCGCCGCGACGCGTCGTCCCACACCGGGCGGCAGCCGAGCAGCGCGAGGATCTCCGCGATGTCGTCGCCCTGGGTGCGCATGGCGGACGTGCCCCAGACCGTCAGCCCGACGGAGGTCGGGTAGGCGCCGGTGTCCTGGAGGTAGCGCTGGACGAGGGAGTCCGCGAGCGACTGGCCGACCTCCCAACTGAGCCTGGACGGAATCGCCTTGGGGTCGACCGAGTAGAAGTTGCGGCCGGTCGGCAGGACGTTGACGAGCCCGCGCGTCGGCGAACCGGACGGGCCCGCCGGGACGTAACCGCCGTTCAGCGCCTTGAGGATGTGCCCGATCTCGTCCGTCGTCCGGGCGAGCCGCGGCACGACCTCGCGGCACGCGAACTCCAGCACCGCGACGGCGTCGGGGAGTTCGGTGCCCAGCACCTCGCGCACGAGCGCCGGGACGGCGGCCGGGTCCCAGCCGCGCTCCTCCAGACCCAGCGCCGCCCGGCGGCACAGCTGCTCCAGCAGGTCGATCGCGTCGGCCGCGGTACGGGCCGGCCCCTCGACGAGGTCCGTCAGCTCGACGGGCGCCTTCACCGGAGCGCCCGGCTCGGCGAGCAACTCCTTCTCCACCAGGCCGAAGTGCTCGGCGAGGCAGGCGCGCAGACCGGGCAGCGCGTTCGCCGTGCCGCCCCACACCTGCGAGGCGCGCAGCACGGCGAGCACGAGATTCACCCGCGGTTCGGCCTCCGGGCCGCCGCCCAGGATGTGCAGGCCGTCGCGGATCTGCACGTCCTTGATCTCGCACAGATAGCCGTCGATGTGCATCACGAACGCGTCGAAGTCGCCGTCGTCCGGCTGGTCGTCGACGTGCAGGTCGTGATGGAGTTCGGCCGCCTTGACCAGCGTCCAGATCTGCGCGCGGACCGCCGGGGCCTTCGTCGGGTCCAGGTCGGAGACGAGCGCGTACTCGTCGAGGAGCTGCTCCAGCTTCGCGAGGTCCCCGTAGGTGTCCGCGCGGGCCATCGGCGGCACGAGATGGTCGACGACGGTGGCGTGCCCGCGGCGCTTGGCCTGGGTGCCCTCGCCCGGGTCGTTGACGATGAACGGGTAGACCAGGGGGAGTTCGCCGAGGACGGCGTCGGGCGCGCAGCCGCCGCTGAGCCCGAGCCCCTTGCCCGGCAGCCACTCCATCGTGCCGTGCTTGCCCATGTGCACGACGGCGTCGGCGCCGAACGAATTTTCCAGCCATCTGTACGCGGCCATGTAGTGGTGCGACGGCGGCATGTCCGGGTCGTGGTAGATCGCGATCGGGTTCTCGCCGAAGCCGCGCGGCGGCTGGATCATCACCACGACGTTCCCGAACTCCAGGCACGCCAGCACGATGTCGTCGCCGTCCACGTAGAGCGAGCCCGGCGGCTCGCCCCACGCCTCCAGCATGCCCGCGCGCAGGTCGGGGTGGAGCGTGTCGAACCAGGCCCGGTAGTCGGCGAGCGGCACCCGCGCCGGAGCGGCGGCGAGCTGGTCCTCGGTCAGCCACTCGACGTCGTGACCGCCGGCCGCGATGAGCCGGTGGATCAACTCGTCGCCGTTGTCGGGGTATTCGGTGAGGGCGTAGCCCGCGTCCCGGAGCGCGTCGAGCACCCGTACGGCGGAGGCGGGTGTGTCGAGTCCGACCGCGTTGCCGACCCGCGAGTGCTTGGTCGGGTAGGCGGTGAAGACGATCCCGAGCTTCTTCTCCGCGTTCGGCTTGTGCTTCAACAGGGCGTGCCGCAGGGCGATTCCGGCGACCCGCGCGGCCCGCTCGGGGTCGGCGACGTACACCGGGACGTCGTCCGGGCCCTGTTCCTTGAAGGAGAACGGCACGGTGACGATCCGGCCGTCGAACTCCGGGATCGCGACCTGCATCGCCGCGTCCATGGGGGACAGGGCCGCGTCCGACGCCTCCCAGGCGCTCTTCGACGAGGTCAGGCAGAGCCCCTGGAGCACCGGGATGTCGAGGTCGGCGAGCGCCCCGATGTCCCAGGCCTCCTCGTCGCCGCCCGCGGACGCCTCCGAGGCGTGGGTGCCGCCCGCCGCGAGGACGGTGGCGACGAGCGTGTCGGCCCGGCCGAGGATCTCGTACAGGCCCGGGTCGGCACCGCGCAGCGAACCGCAGTACACGGCGAGGGCGTTGGCGCCGCGCGCCTCGATCGCGTCGCACAGCGTGTCGACGAACGCGGTGTTCCCGGACAGTTCGTGCGCGCGGTAGAACAGCACACCGACGGTCGGCCGGCCCTCGACGAACCCACGCTCGCCGTGGACGCCGAACTCCGCGGTCCTGTGCGGCTCCTCGAAGCCCTCGCCCGTCAGCAGCACGGTGTCCGAGAGGAACCGGGCCAGCTCGGCCAGGTTGGCCGGGCCGCCCTCGACGAGATAGCGCAGCGCCTCCGCGACCACCCCGGCGGGCACCGACGACTCGGCCATCAGCTCGGCGTCCGGGACGGACTCGCCGCCGAGCAGCACGGTCGGGATGCCGGACGCCTTCAGGAAGGCCAGCCCGTCCTCCCAGGCCCGCTTGCCGCCGAGCAGCCGTACGACGGCCACGTCCGCGCCCTCGACGAGCGCGGCGAGTTCGCCCGCGACGTCCACCCGGGTCGGATTGCCGATCCGGTAGGCGGTTCCACTGGCGCGGGCGGCCAGCAGATCCGTGTCGGCGGTCGACAACAACAACACTGTGCTCATGCGGGTGCTCCCGGTGGGATGAAGGGCAGTCCTTGCGGCGCGCCGGACTCGATGAGCCGCCACAGCGCGTCCGTGTCCGCGTGTTCCTCGATCAGGTCGCCGAGCCGGTCCAGCTGCTCCTCGCGCAGCGCCGCGAACGACGTGTCGGCCGCCGGTACGAAGCGGCGGCCCGCGGCGGCGGCCACCTCGCGCAGGAAGGCCCGCCGGAAACCGTCCGACTCCAGTGATCCGTGCCAGTGCGTGCCCCAGACGGAGCCGACGCGGCACCCGTCCAGGCTGTGTCCATGGTCATCGGAGATGAACGCCTCGCCCCCGGTGACTTCGGCTACACCGTGGTGGATCTCGTAGCCTTCGACGCGCTCTCCGAGGGCCTTGCCGACCGGCCGCGTCAGCGTCTTCTCGCGCGCGAACCGCACGCGGACGGGCAGGAGCCCGAGCCCGTCGACCTGACCGGCGCGCGACTCGACCTCGTCCTCGATGTGTTCCCCGAGGAGCTGGAAGCCGCCGCAGACGCCGAGGACGGGCCGCCCCTCGGCGGCCCGGCGCGCGATCACGTCCGCGAGGCCGCGCTCGCGCAGCCACGCCAGCGCCTTCACCGTGCCCCGGGTCCCGGGCACGACGACCAGGTCCGCGTCGGCCAGTTCCTCGGCCCGGTCCACGAACCGCACGACGACGCCGGGTTCGGCGGCCAGCGCGTCCACGTCGGTGAAGTTGGACATCAGCGGGACCGCGCACACGGCGACCCGCAGGATGTCCGCGCCGACGGGGGAGGAGACCGCCGACTCCCGGACCGCCCCGCGCAGCGAGACACGCAGTCCGTCCTCCTCGTCGATGCCCAGACCGTGCTGGAAGGGCAGGACGCCGTAGGTGCGCCGCCCGGTGAGACCGTGCAGCATGTCGAGCCCGGGCTCCAGCAGGCCGACGTCACCCCGGAACTTGTTGACGAGGAACCCGGCGACGAGCGCCTGGTCCTCGGGCGACAGCAGCGCGACCGTCCCGAAGAACGAGGCGAACACACCGCCCCGGTCGATGTCGCCGACGACGAGCACGGGAAGCCCCGCGTTCCGCGCCACCCCCATGTTCACGATGTCGGTGCGCCGCAGATTGATCTCGGCCGGACTGCCGGCCCCCTCACAGATCACCGCGTCATACGTGCCCCGCAACTGGGCGAGACAGTCGAGGACGGTCCCGAGGAGTGCTTCCTGACGCCCTCCGCGCAGCCGTTCCCCGGGCGCCTCGGCGCCCGGCAGCGGCTGCGCCGACGGCCCGGACGTCCCGAAGAACCCGCGCGCGCTCATCTCGCCGACCGGCCTGCCCATCAGGACGACCTGGCTGGTGCGGTCGCTGCCCGGCTTGAGCAGCACGGGGTTCATCAGCGCGGTCGGTTCCACGCGGGCGGCCTGCGCCTGCATGGCCTGCGCCCGCCCGATCTCGGCGCCCTCGCGCGTCACGAACGAGTTGAGGGACATGTTCTGCGCCTTGAAGGGCGCGACCTTGACGCCCTGGCGCACGAGCCACCGGCAGATCCCGGCGGTCACGACGCTCTTGCCCGCGTCGGAGGTGGTTCCGGCGATCAGCAGCCCGCCGCTCATGCGGTGCGCCCCTTCCTGGTGAGCGGAACCGTGAGCAGCACCCGTCCGGCGGCGCTCACGCCGAGCGCGAGCCAGCCGACGCGCCGGGAGAGCCGTACGGCCCGCTCGATGTCGTGGAGGTGGACGGCGCGCCCCGCGTCGTTGAGTACGGGCCGGTGCTCGACCCGTCCCCCGTACGAGAGGGTGCCGCCGAGCCGCACACCGAGCGCGCCCGCGAAGGAGGCCTCCACGGGCCCGGCGTTGGGGCTCGGATGGTCGCGGGCGTCCGCGCGCCAGGCGCGTACGGCGCCCCGCGGGTCGGACCCGGCCACGGCCGCGAGGACGGCGGTCAGCCGGGCTCCGGGCCAGCCGGCGACGTCGTCGAGCCGCGCCGAGGCCCAGCCGTAGCGCCGGTACTTGGGGGACTTGTGCCCGACCATGGCGTCGAGCGTGTTCACGGCGCGGAAGGCGACCAGTCCCGGCACACCGGCGACGGCGCCCCAGACCAGGGCGCCGACGACGGCGTCGGAGGTGTTCTCGGCGACGGACTCGACGACGGCCCGCGCGATCCCGTCGGCGTCGAGGGCCTGCGGATCGCGGCCGCACAGACGCGGCAGCCGCTCCCGGGCCGTGTCGAGGTCACCGGCCGAGAGCGCGCCACCGATCGCCCGCGCCTCACGGCCGAGGGAGGTCCCTCCGACGACGGCCCAGGTGGCGGCGGCCGTCAGCGCGACCGAAGCGGTACGGGAGGTACGTACGGAACGGCTCGTGAGCGCGGCGAGTCCGGTGACACCGCCCACGCAGACGGCCGTGTGCAGTGCGCCCCACCCGCGGTGGTCCCGCCACAGTGTCCGCTCCACGGCCGCGGCGGCCCGCCCGAACGCGGCGACCGGATGTCCCCGGCGGGGATCGCCGAGCAGCAGGTCGCCGAGGAGGCCGGCGGCGGCGCCGTACGCGAAGACGCGATCGGCACGCACGGGGTCAGCCCGTCGTTGGGTGGAGTGGAACCCTCGTACTCAGCGGAACGGGCAACGGGCAGCCGCGCATGGCGATATGTCCTCACTCAGGGTGTCCACGCCCTGGTTCGACGAGACCGGCGGTGAGAGTTCCTGGCTCCCGGGGAGTTTCCTCCCCGATGACAGTGGCGGGACCGCGCCGGATTCGCACCGGCTTCCTCTCATGCCGCCGTACTTGGCTCCGGCAGTCCACCACGGGGTGAGAACGGCCGTCAACTGACTGTTGACCTGCGGAGGGACAGTGTGCGCAGGCCCACATACGCGTGGGGTGGGGGGGGGGGGGGGGCCCCCCCCCCCCCCCCCCCCCCCCCCCCCCCCCCCCCCCCTCCTTGTCTCTCGTTTCGGGCTTCTTTTTGGTTGTTAGGGGAGCGGCGGACCCCCACCACACCGTGA
>NZ_JBVJCT010000001.1:556160-607017 GCF_055588305.1 Streptomyces sp. NPDC042002
GTTGGCAGGAGGGGCGACGGGTAGAAAACCCCCCCCTGAGTGGGGCGGCGGCCCCCCCCCCCCCCCCCCCCCCCCCCCCCGCGGTACCGCTCGGCGCGACCCCGTTTCGGGCCGCTCGTGCCGGGCTACTTGGTGATGATCAGGGAGATGCCGTACGCCACCGCCGCGGCGCAGGCCGCGAAGCAGACGTACGCGCCGGTGGCCGCCGCGACCGCGGAACCGCCCTGCGCCGACTCCTTCTTGGAGAGGCCGGCGACACCGAGGGTGAAGAGGGCGACGAGGGCCACGGTCACTCCGAGGCTGACCCCGAAGACGGACCCGAGGGCTGACCAGTCGATGTTCATGCTGTTTCTTCCTTCGGTTCTCAGGCCACGGGGGACGGCGCGGACGGGCTCGCCGTGGGCTCGGCGGGAGCCGGGATGGTGGCCGTGAGCTCCTCGGCCACGGTGCCGGCCGGGGGCGGGGTGACGGCGGCGATGGCCTGGGTCACCACACCGGCGGGCTCTTCGGCGTCGTTCACGTTGCTGTGGTCGATCACCTCGCGGCGCGAGCGGCGCCAGATCGCGAAGCTGGATCCGACCAGGAAGACGGCGACGAGCGTGGTGCCCCAGGCGCCGAAACCGGTCACCCATTCGGCGAGCGCGCCGACCAGGGCGGCGGCCGGCAGTGTGAGGACCCAGGCGACGACCATCCGCTTGGCGGTGGACCAGCGGACCACACCGCCCTTGCGGCCGAGGCCGGCGCCCATCACGGAACCGGAGACCGAGTGCGTGGTGGAGAGGGAGAAGCCGATGTGCGAGGAGGCCAGGATGACCGTGGCCGCGCTGGTCTGGGCGGCGAAGCCCTGCTGCGGCTGGAGGTCGGTCAGGCCCTTGCCCATCGTGCGGATGATGCGCCAGCCGCCCAGGTAGGTGCCGAGCGCGATGGCGAGACCGGCGGACAGGATGACCCAGACCGGCGGGTTGGAGTCGGGAGCGACGGCGCCACCGGCGACCAGGGCCAGGGTGATGATGCCCATCGTCTTCTGCGCGTCGTTGGTGCCGTGGGCCAGCGAGACCAGGCCCGCGGAGGCTATCTGGCCGGCGCGGTAGCCCTTCTTGGTGGCCTTGGTGTCGGCGTCACCACTGAGCTTGTACGACAGTCGCGTGGCGAACATCGCGGCGAGGCCGGCGACGATCGGGGCCGCGACCGCGGGCAGGAGCACCTTGCCGACCAGGACGTCCCCGTGCACGGCGCCGGTACCGGCGGAGGCGATGGTGGCGCCGACCAGGCCGCCCATGAGGGCGTGCGAGGAGCTGGACGGGAGTCCGACGAGCCAGGTCACGAGGTTCCAGAGGATCGCGCCGACGAGCGCGGCGAAGATCACCTCCGGCTTGATGCCGGATTCATCGACGAGGCCTTTGGAGATCGTGTTGGCGACCTCCACCGAGAGGAAGGCGCCGACAAGGTTGAGCGCGGCGGACATGGCCACCGCGACCTTGGGCTTGAGCGCGCCGGTCGAGATGGTGGTGGCCATCGCGTTGGCGGTGTCGTGGAAACCGTTCGTGAAATCGAACACGAGAGCGGTGACGATCACGATTCCGAGGAGGAGCGTGATGTGTTCCATTTACCCAGGCTTCTGTTGGACGTCAGTGGCAGGTGGACCGTAGGCAACCTGGATGAACGGAAGGTGAACTGGGTCGGGCGTCATGGTGTCTCAAATAGTGAATCGCCCCTCCGCTTGCACCGAAGGGGCGACACCACGGGTTCGAACGGATGCGGAATCTCGGGCTCCGCTTGGGTCGCTACCCGAGAGCGAGTCGCTTGAGTCGGGCCGGGGATCCGTTGAAGAGATTCTGGTCACCCGGCAGGCTGCCGCCGTCGCCGTACTGCCAGAAGGTCCACGCGGACCATCCGGCGGGCAGTGCCCCGGCGTCCGCCGAGCCGTAGCGGGCCAGCCACAGCGTGTGATCCGCGGCAAATGTCCGGCTGGATCCGGTGCACGCGTTCCACCAGTGCGTTGTGGTGTAGATCACAGGCCGACGGCCGGTCTCCCGGCGGATCTCGTCGCTGAAGGCCCTGATCCAGTTCACCATTCCGGCCTTGCCGAGCCCGTAGCACTTGCTCTTGCCGTACGGGTTGTACTCGATGTCCAGCGCGGGCGGCAGCGTCCAGCCGTCCGCGCGCCACGCCCCGCCGTTGTGTACGAAGTACGCGGCCTGCGTGGCGCCGGAGGACTGGTCCGGCACCGCGAAGTGATACGCGCCGTGGAGGATGCCCGCGTCGCGCGCGCCGTCGTACTGCCGGGCGAAGTAGGGGTTGCGGTAGGTGGTGGACTCGGTCGCCTTCACGTAGACGAACCGCGCGCCCTTCGCTTTCGCGCTCCGCCAGTCCACGTTCTTCTGGTGAGAGGAGACGTCGTGCCCCCTGGTGTCGCCCGCGGCCTCGGCCGGGAGCGCGGTGAGACCGGTGCCCCCCAGGGCCGGCGTCGCCGCGACGGCGGTCGCGGCGACGCGGGCACGACGACGGAACGGTTTGTGATCACGAGCCACATTTCCCCCCGGAAATGGCGACGTGGTGCGACAAATCCCCCAGAGGCTACGGGAAGATCCCGTGCCGCCCGTCGATCCCCGGCCATTCGCCGGCGGGGGCGGCATACGTCTGTGCGCACTCTTACGGAGGCTCGGCTTCCGCCCTGAGGTGCGCCCGCCCGGGGTGCGTCTTCCGCCGCGCCTGGCAGGATCGCGTCATGAGTGAGCGGCACCGGGACGCACGGGACGGGCGGGAGGACCCACGGATGGCGGACGAACGCGACGAGCGGGACGGGTCGGCCGCGCGGGACGCCCTTCGGCAGGCCTGGGACGAACTCGTCGCGACGGCCCGCCGGACGGTCACCGACGGGCTGGTCGTCGGCACCTCGGGCAACGTCTCGGTCCGTGTCGGCGACACCGTCCTGGTCACACCCACGGGCGTGCCCTACGACCGGCTGACGCACGACGACATCGTCGGCGTCGGCCTCGACGGCCGGCGGACAATCGGTTCGCTGCGCCCGACCAGCGAACTGCCGATGCACCTCGCGGTGTACCGCGTGACCGGCGCGCGGGCCGTCGTCCACACCCACGCCGCGCACGCGACGGCCGTCTCGGTCCTCGTCCCCGAGCTCCCGCTGATCCACTACATGGCCGCGGACCTCGGCGGCCCGGTCCGCGTGGCCCCCTACGCGACGTACGGCACGCCGGAGTTGGCCGAGAACATGCTCCGCGCCCTGGCCGGCCGCACCGCCTGCCTCCTCCAGAACCACGGCACCATCGCCTACGGAGCCTCGCTGGACCAGGCGTACGACCGCACGGCCCAACTGGAATGGATGTGCCGCGTCTGGCTCCTCTCCTCCTCCGTGCCCGGCCTCGCGCCCGCCCTGCTCTCACCGGACCAGCTCCAGGAAGCGGGGGAGCGGCTTCGGGGATACGGCCAGAAGCGCTAGAGCCCCGCCGGACCGGCCCCGCGGCAGGGGTCCGGTGAGCGTCGGCCGTCACCCCTGGGGGCTCTCCCGCTGGCCGATGGCCGGGTCCCCCGGGAAACTGGTCGGGTGCGCATCCTAAGAGCCACGGCAGCGGCCGTCACCGTAGCCATTGCGGCAGGCGCGGCCTCCGTGGCGGCGGGCCGGTTCGCCAGCGACGCCGCGCTGAAGACGAGGCCGGGCAAGCCCCTGCCCACCGAGCACCGGCTCACCGTGCACGCCACGACGGCGGGCGGCATCACCCTCACCCGGGCCCTCGCGTCCCGGCGCCCGGGAACCTACGGCCTCGCGGGCGACGGCTCCCACGCGGTCGTCGGCCCCCTCCAGAACTCCGTCCCGCACACCGCCGACACCGTCGTGCGCCGGCTGGAACGCGTCACGCACGGATCACTGGAATCCGGCGACAAGGTGTGGCTCACCCCGAACCTGTACGTCGGCGACCCCGGGTCCGCCCTCGGACTCGAACACGCCGACGTCGACGTGCCCGGCGAACTCGGTGCCCTGCCCGCCTGGTTCGTGCCCGCCGTCCGCGACACCTGGATCATCACCGTGCACGGCCTGGGCGCCACCCGGGAACACCCCATGAACGTCATGGAGTTCCTGAACAGCCGGCACTTCCCCGTGCTCGACCTCGCCTACCGGGGCGACCTCGGGGCACCCCGGCCCCCGGACGGCCTGAACCACCTCGGCGAGACCGAGTGGCGCGACCTCGACGCGGCCATCCGGTACGCCGTGCGGTACGGCGCCGAGCGCGTCGTCCTGTACGGCTGGTCCACCGGCGCGACCATGGCGCTCCGCGCCGCCGCCCATTCCGCGCTGCGCGAGCGGATCTCCGGGCTCGTCCTGGACTCGCCGGTCCTCGACTGGGAGACCACGCTGCGCGCCCTCGCCGGCGCCCGGCACACCCCGAGCTTCCTGCTGCCGCTCGCGGTGCGTGCCGCCCAGGGCCGCACCGGCGTCCGTGGAGACCGCATCGCGCACGCCGCGCACCCCGCACAGGTCAAGGTGCCGACCCTGCTGGTGCACGGCCCGGACGACACCATCGCCCCCTGGGCTCCGTCCCGCCGCCTCGCCGCGAGCCGCCCCGACCTGGTCACCCTGCACACCGTTCCGAACGCCCCGCACGGCGCCATGTGGAACGCCGACCCGGCAACCTACGAAGAAGCCCTGCGCCGCTTCCTCACCCCCCTGATGTGATCCGTCCCCGATCCGAGCCACGGCATGTGGCCGAGACGGCCACCGCACGGCGCCGAGACGGCCACGGCGCGCTGTTGGAACGGGTCGGCACGTTCGCGCCGCAACGGCGCCCCTCCGGCGCCCGCCCGCAGCCAAGCCGTCGCGCGCGCCCGGCGCGAAGCCCGCGCACGCCCTGGGAGCGCAACCGGCACACGCTCCCGGAGCGAAGCTCCCTGCGCACGCCCGGGGTGAGGCCGTCGCGCGCCCCCTTGTGGGCGGGCCGACGGCTGTGCCGAGGCTCTGTGCGAGGGAGGCACCTCGGCGCGTCCCGGGACACGCGAAGGCACGCTTCCGGTTCGGTCCTGAACAACTCCGCGCGGCACTCTTCCCCGCGTGTCGGGCACCCCGGGAAGGGCCCACTCCCACCGCCCCCGTGGCCTGCGACGGCATTCCGTTTGGGTTTTCGGACCGTCAACCGCAAGACTGCACCCGTGACGTCCCGTAACCCGCGCGACTCCAGGCTCCGACTCGTCAGCCCGCGGTCCCTCGCGGCCGCTCCCCGAGCGGTGACCCAACGCCGCACGCGCCGCCCCGCACCGCGACCGCCGGAAGGCACACCGCCGCCCGCGGAACTCGCCCGCATGGCGCGCACCGGCCTGTCCGACGCGGCGCGCGTCGCGCGCTGGGCCGACGCAGCCCTGCGCCCGGGGCGCGACGGCGCGAACCCCGGCGGCAAGGGCGCCCTCTCGGACGCCACCGCCGAACGGGCCGCCGCGGATCTCGGACTGACCCCGGTTCAGGTCCGCGCCGACTGGGACACCGCCCGCCTGTCCGGCCTCATCGAGGTGCACGGCGACACCGCCCGCCCGGGATGGCGGCTGCGCGCCTGGAGCCGCGACGACAGCGCCGTCCTGCGCGGCTGGGTCGCGCTCTTCGACGCCTGGTCCCTCGCGTATCCCGAGCCGGTGGACCGCGAGCCCGCGGCCGTCGCCGAGGTCGTCTCCGCGATGCCCCAGGTGCTCTCCTTCCTCCAGCTCTCCGCCGGGCCCGTCCCCGTCGACCAGCTCCTCGACCTCCTCGGACAGCGCGTCACGGAACTGCGCACCGAGCGCTGCGAAATCCCCTACGGCCCCGAGCCCGTGCCCGCCCCGGAGCCCGCCGAGGTCCCGGACGCCCCCCTCGCCCCCCTCCTCGACTGGGCCCTGCACGCCCTCGCCTCCGTCGGCGCGCTGACCTACGGCGAAGGACAGGCCACCCTCACCCCGCTCGGCAGCTGGGCGGTCTGGGTCAAGCTGGAGCAGATCTGCGTCGCCGCGCAGAGCCCCGCCGGGAACATCGAGCAGTCAGCCGAGGACATGCTCCGCGGCTGCGCCCAGCTCCGCCCCAACGCCGCCCGCGCCGAGTACCGCGCCTGGCTCGCCGCCCGCCCGGTCGGTGGCGCCGTCACCGAACTCATCGACGCCGCCCGCGGCGAGGACGCCCTCACGCGCGGCCTCGCCTTCGAGGCGCTGCGCGTGGTCGGCGCCCCCGCGGAGCCCGATGTGCGCGCCGTGGTCGAGGAGACCCCGCTGCGTCCCTACGCCCTGCTGTGGCTCGCCGAGCACGACGGCTACGACCCCGAGGACGCCCACGAGGTCCTCACCCGCGCCGAGTCCACCTGGCTGTGGGTCGACACCGCGGCCGCCGTCGCCGACCACGGCGAGGCCCCGCTCCTCGTCCGCCATCTGGAGTCCGCGGTGCAGCCCACCGTGCCCGCGCTGCTCGACGAGGTGCGGGCCGTCGGGCACCCCCGCACGGTGCAGGTACTGGTCGCGCTCGCCGCCGCCCACCCGGACCCGGCCCTCGCCAAGGCCGTACGCCGGGCGGCCTTCCAGGTGCACACCGGGGGAAGCTGACCGGGGGCGCCGGCCAGGAGCGGGCGCGCGGGCCGCAGCCCGGCGGGGTCTACGCGCCTATCTCCGGGGCGTACGTGCCGAAGCTCCAGATGTTGCCCTCGATGTCGCGGGCCATGTAGTCCCGCGAGCCGTAGTCCTGGTCGGTCGGGACCATCAGGATCTCCGCGCCGTGGTCCACGGCCCGCTGGTGGTGTGCGTCGACGTCGTCCACGACGATGTAGACCCCGCACGGGCCCGCGCTCTTCATCGCCTCGTCGAAGCGGCCGCCGCGGCCCTTGGAACCGAGCATCACCGCGCCGTTGCCCTGCACCAGCTCGGCGTGCATCACCGAGCCGTCCTCCCCCTCGTAGACGGACAGCTCGGTGAAGCCGAAGGCCTCCGTGAGCTGCCTGATGGCCGCCTTCGCATCGGTGTACAGCATCGAGGGGTAGATGCTCGGGCGCGCGCCGTTCATGCCAGCCATGCCGATCACTCCGTCTCGTCACACACTGCCGGATTTCGATCCGCTGCTCAGTCTGGCACCGGCCACTGACAACGCCCCGCGGCCCGGAAATCCGGCTCCCGCCGTGTTGCTCGGCCCGGCGCCCCGCAGTCCTGGGCCCCGGCGTCCCACGGTCCCGGCGTCCCGTACGGCTCATGCTCACCGGAACGTGTTGCACTGCGCCATGTCGCCGCTGGTGAAGCCCTGGTAGAACCACTGCTGGCGCTGCTTGGCCGACCCGTGCGTCCAGGTCTCCGGGGTCACCCGGCCCTGGTACCTCGACTGGATCCGGTCGTCGCCCACGGCCGCCGCCGCGTCCAGGCCGTCGCGGATGTCGGCGTCCGTCAGCGAGGTCAGCAACGGCTTGCCCGTCGACGAGGACGGGGTGGTGGTCGCGTGCCGCGCCCACACCCCCGCGTAGCAGTCGGCCTGGAGCTCCACCTTCACCGCGTTGCTGTCCGCGCCGGTCACGCCGTCCTGCGACCGGGCCAGCGTGCCCATCAGGTTCTGCACGTGATGCCCGTACTCGTGCGCCACCACGTACGCCTGCGCGAACGGTCCGCCGCTGGAGCCGAACTTCGTACGAAGATCGTCGAAGAAACCGAGGTCCAGATAGACCTTGCGGTCACGGGGACAGTAGAAGGGTCCGACGGACGACGACGCGGTGCCGCACGCGGTGTTGATCCGGCCGCTGAAGAACACCGTCGGCGCGCGCGTGTAGGCGCCTCCCCTGCGCGCGAACTCGTGGGTCCAGTAGGCCTGGACGCTGT
Organism: Streptomyces sp. NPDC042002; assembly: GCF_055588305.1. Taxonomy (NCBI): domain Bacteria; kingdom Bacillati; phylum Actinomycetota; class Actinomycetes; order Kitasatosporales; family Streptomycetaceae; genus Streptomyces; species Streptomyces sp. NPDC042002. The sequence continues at coordinate 563,979 of NZ_JBVJCT010000001.1, forward strand.
TGACCACCGCCACGGTCCGGCAGTCCTCCTGGGAGTTCGCGTCCCGCCCCGTGCGGCAGGTCTGCTGCACCTGCGCGAGGGAGGAGGCGGTCGTCCCTGGCTGGTCGCTGTCCGAGGAGAGCCCGAGCTGGTCGGGACCCACTCCGAAGAGCAGTCCGACGACCAGGGCGATCAGGCCGGCGAGGCCGCCGCCGATGGTCGCCCGGCCGCCGGGGATCCGGCTGCCGCGCACGTCCTGCACCTCGGAGGTGTCCAGATCGGCGTCGTCGTCGAACTGCATGGGCACACCACTTCCTGCCGTGCGTCGCTCCGTGGCGCCATCCTCATACGCACCCGGACCCCCGGCTCCGGCCCGAGGTCCGAACGGGCGACGTACGCCCCGGCAGCCCGGCCGGGCCTCCTGTCCGGCCTCCTGCCCCGGACAGCCGGACCGGCGAGAATCATCACAGCGGGACCGGCGGGACCGGCGGGACCGGCGTGATCGTCGCCGTGGAGCACCAGGGCCGGATCACCCGGGCCGCGCCCCCTCGACACCGCGCGAAGGCGCCGAAGATGCGCCCGAGAGGCACCGCGCGGCGGGGCGAGTGTCACAGTGCGCGACGCCCGCACACCGGAAAAGCGGTTGCACCGCCCCGTTAGACTTGGCCCATGGCCATTCTCCTCGCGCATTAGACGGCGGGAACGTCCTCAGCCGTCCACCCCGCCAACGACCCTGCCCTGGAGTCTGTCCGTGATTTCCGCCTCCGGTATCGAGCTGCGCGCCGGCGCCCGCATCCTCATCGAGTCCGCCACCTTCCGCATCACGAAGGGCGACCGCATCGGCCTGGTCGGCCGCAACGGCGCGGGCAAGACGACCCTCACCAAGGTCCTCGCGGGCGAAGGCCAGCCCGCCGCGGGCACTGTCGCCCGCTCCGGCGAGGTCGGCTACCTGCCGCAGGACCCGCGCACCGGTGACCTCGACGTCCTGGCCCGCGACCGCGTCCTGTCGGCCCGCGGCCTGGACGTCCTGATCCGCAAGATGCGCGAGAACGAGCAGCGCATCGCCAACGGCTCGGGCGCCACCCGCGAGAAGGCCATGCGGCAGTACGAGCGCCAGGAGACGGAGTTCCTCACCAAGGGCGGGTACTCCGCCGAGGCCGAGGCCGCCACCATCGCCGCCGCGCTCAACCTGCCCGACCGGGTGCTCGGCCAGCCCCTGCACACGCTCTCCGGCGGTCAGCGCCGCCGTATCGAGCTGGCCCGCATCCTCTTCTCGGACGCCGACACCCTGCTCCTCGACGAGCCGACGAACCACCTCGACGCCGACTCCATCGTCTGGCTGCGCGACTACCTGAAGACGTACCGCGGCGGCTTCATCGTGATCTCCCACGATGTCGACCTCGTCGAGACGGTCGTCAACAAGGTGTTCTACCTGGACGCCAACCGCGCCCAGATCGACGTCTACAACATGGGCTGGAAGCTCTACCAGCAGCAGCGCGAGGCCGACGAGAAGCGCCGCAAGCGCGAGCGCCAGAACGCCGAGAAGAAGGCCGCCGCGCTGAACTCGCAGGCCGACAAGATGCGCGCCAAGGCCACCAAGACGGTGGCCGCGCAGAACATGGCCAAGCGCGCCGACAAACTGCTCGCCGGCCTGGAGGCGGTCCGCGTCTCCGACAAGGTCGCCAAGCTGCGCTTCCCTGAGCCCGCGCCCTGCGGCAGGACCCCGCTCATGGCCGAGGGCCTGTCGAAGTCGTACGGCTCCCTGGAGATCTTCACCGATGTCGACCTGGCCATCGACAAGGGCTCCCGGGTCGTCATCCTCGGCCTGAACGGCGCCGGCAAGACGACCCTCCTGCGTCTGCTCGGCGGCGCCGAGAAGCCCGACACCGGCGAGGTCATCGAGGGCCACGGACTCAAGCTCGGCTACTACGCCCAGGAGCACGAGACCCTCGACCCCGAGCGCACGGTCCTGGAGAACATGCGCTCCGCCGCCCCCGACCTCGACCTGGTCGAGGTCCGCAAGACGCTCGGCTCGTTCCTGTTCTCCGGGGACGACGTCGACAAGCCGGCCGCCGTGCTGTCCGGCGGCGAGAAGACCCGGCTCGCGCTCGCGACCCTCGTCGTCTCGTCCGCGAACGTCCTGCTGCTCGACGAGCCGACGAACAACCTCGACCCGGCCAGCCGCGAGGAGATCCTCGGCGCGCTGCGCACGTACAAGGGTGCCGTCGTTCTCGTCACCCACGACGAGGGCGCCGTCCAGGCGCTCCAGCCGGAGCGGATCATCCTGCTGCCGGACGGCGTCGAGGACCTGTGGGGCTCCGACTACGCCGACCTGGTGGCCCTCGCCTGAGCCCGTGCGCGGCCTCCGGGAGGGGGTCCGCGCCACGTGATCGAATGACTGATCCACTGCGTATGGATCATTCGGCCGATCCGTGATCCATCATCTGTGTGAGATCTCCTCGTACCGAGGTGTGTCCTACATCGATTTCACGGCCGAGTCCCTTGTTCCCAGGGGCTCGGCCGTCTTGCGTCGCTGACCAGGCACTTCGTGGGGGAACCCGTTCGGCTGTACGGACGGCATCGGCCGGAATCATTGATTCCACTCGTGGGGACGGACTCCTGTCGTCAAAACCGTGTCTTACGGACCTTGCCGAATGGGTGGCCATGACGCCCGAAAGGGGTGATCATGAGAGTCCAGAGCGCACTTCCCATGAGGAGGACCGGGTGGCCGAGACTCTGAAGAAGGGCAGCCGGGTTACCGGCGCCGCGCGCGACAAGCTCGCGGCAGACCTGAAGAAGAAGTACGACTCCGGTGCGAGCATCCGAGCGCTGGCCGAAGAGACCGGCCGTTCGTATGGCTTCGTGCACCGGATGCTCAGCGAGTCGGGTGTCACGCTCCGAGGGCGTGGCGGAGCGACGCGGGGCAAGAAGGCCGCCTCGGCCTGAGGCCGGGCGTCCCCATCGGCTTCGGTGGTGACCACCCGGTCGGTCGGGTGACCGACCGGGTGGTTACTGTGCAGTCACTTAGGTGCGTTCCCTCGTGTCTTCGCGGGGTGCGCAGCTGATCCGACCGCACCCATCGGAGGCACCCCATGGCTTCGCTCGACAAGGATCTCGACCCGGTACTCGACAAGGACGGCGTACGGCTCACCGTCGACGGCGCGACCGCCACGGTGACGCTGACCAATCCGGCCAAGCGCAACGCCCAGAGTCCTGCTCTCTGGCGGGCTTTGACGCAGGCCGGCCGGTCACTGCCGGGCTCCGTCCGCGTGGTCGTTCTGCGTGCCGAGGGCCAGTCCTTCTCCGCGGGGCTGGACCGGCAGGCGTTCACGCCCGAGGGCTTCGACGGGGAACCGTCGTTCATCGACCTCGCGCGCGGCTCCGACGCCGAGCTCGACGCGACCATCGCCGAGTACCAGGAGGCGTTCACCTGGTGGCGGCGCAGCGACCTCGTGTCGATCGCCGCCGTACAGGGGCATGCCATCGGTGCGGGGTTCCAGCTCGCGCTCGCCTGTGACCTGCGCGTCGTCGCCGACGACGTGCAGTTCGCCATGCGCGAGACCAGCCTCGGCCTGGTGCCCGACCTCACGGGAACGCACCCGCTGGTCAGCCTCGTGGGATACGCCCGCGCGCTCGAGATCTGCGCCACGGGCCGCTTCGTGCCGGCCGAGGAGGCCGAGCGCACCGGGCTCGCCAACCTCGCCGTGCCCGGTGAGCAGCTCGACGCCGCGGTGCTCGACCTCACCGCGGCCCTGCTGGCCGCGCCGCGGGACGCCGTGATCGAGACCAAGGCCCTGCTGCGCGGGGCACAGGACCGGTCGTACGAGGAGCAGCGCACCGCCGAGCGGGCGTCCCAGGCCCGCCGGCTCCGCGACCTCGCGGGCGTGGGGGAGTAGACACCCCCTGAGGCCCGCCCAGCCAGGACACCCACCGACGGCGGACGTCCTGGCTCCCTAAGGACGGGCGTAAGGACGGGCGTCCCGGCTCACGGCGGTCACCAGTACGGCCACGGACGGGGTGTCCCGTGCGGCCTCGGTGATCGCCGTCCTGACCGCCCGTGCCACGTCCACCGCCCGCTCGTCCGGGGAGACCGCCAGTTCGACGCGGATGTGGCGGCGCGGCAGGGCCGGTTCCGCGGCGGGCGCGGTCTCGACGTGGACCGGTTGGCCCAGGACGTCCGTCAGACGGGTGACGCCCGGGACGGCCAGAGCGGCCGCCGCGATCCGGGCCTGCTCGGGGTCCTTCGGCACGACCGCCTTCCGCGCGTCGTCGGCCGGCACGGTGACGGACGTGCTCGGTGGGCCGTCCGGCGCGACGGCGGCGCCCCGTGTGTCCCCTACGTCGTCGGCCGGTACGGCGGTGGCCCTGTCTGGTAGGTCGTCGGCCGGCACGGCGGCCTGTGACACCCGTACGTCGTCGGCAGGTACCGAGGCCTGTGTCTCCCGTACGTCGTCGGCCGGCTCGGTGGCCTGCGTCTCCCGTGCGCTGTCGGCCGGGCGGGCGGTCCGTGTGCCCCGTACCTCGTCGGCCGGGACCGCTGCGGGCGCCTCCCGTTCCTGGCTCGCGGGGAGAGCCTGGGGCGCCTCGCGTTCCTGGTTCGCCGGGATCGCTGCGAGCGCCTCGCGTTCCTGGCTCGGCGGGAGGGCCTTGGGCGTCTCCCGTTCCTCGTCCGCCGGGAGCGCCGCGGACGCCTCGTCCTCCTCCAGCAGGTCAGTCACCCGCAGGTCCACCTCGGTGACGTCGAGACCCAGCCGCTGTGTCGCCGCGGTGGCCAGGGTCAGGCGCAGCCGGGCCGCGGTGGCCGGAAGGGGTTCGACGCCCGGGGACGTGGGATCCACCGAGGCCAGGAACTCCGCCGTGACACGCAGCGGGCCGGGCGGCAGCGCACTGGGCGGAAGCGGCACCGCGGGCGCCCCGGCCCGGTCGGGATCGGCGAGCGCGATCCGGAGCGCGCCGAGACGCACACCGTCCACACCGGCCGCCGCGCGCCGCAGCGCCGACTCGGCCGCCGCCTCCGTGATCCACGCGCCGTCGCGCGGAAGGCCCAGCGGCAGGAGTCTGCCGAGCCCGAGCTGATGCCGTACCACTTGCGTCCATCGGTCCGCCGTCATCACCCCAGCCTGCCCCATCCACGGCGCGCGACCGCGCGACCCGACCTACTGTGAGCAGAGGAGGACGACCGAAAGGGACGTACGGCGATGACCGACATGACCGAGCGGAACCGGACGGACAGCCCCGACATCGAGAAGGAGAGCCAGCAGACCCGCAAGCCCACCAGGCGCGGCGGCGGAGATCCCGCCACGCGGGGACGGACCACGATCGCCGACGGAGTCGTGGAGAAGATCGCCGGGCTCGCCGCCCGTGACGTGGTCGGTGTCCACACGATGGGCAGCGGGCTGAGCCGGACCTTCGGAGCGGTGCGCGACCGGGTGCCGGGCGGGTCCAAATCCGTGACACGGGGTGTGAAGGCCGAGGTCGGCGAGCTGCAGACGGCGCTCGATCTGGAGATCGTCGTCGACTACGGCGTGTCGATCGCCGACGTGGCCCGGGACGTACGCGAGAACGTCGTCGCGGCCGTCGAGCGCATGACCGGCCTCGAAGTGGTGGAAGTCAACATCGCGGTGAGTGATGTGAAGCTTCCCGAGGAAGAAGACGAGGAGCCGGAGTCGCGGCTCCAGTGACCCGCGGGTCACCGGAACGCCCCGGACATCCGGGTCACCGCATCACAAGTGATCACGCGGCCACCGACTGCTGAGGAGCGCACCATGAGCTTGGCCGTGATCGGCATGATCGCCGGAATGGCGCTGGCCTTCGCCGGGTACTTCGGCGGTTTCGGTGCCTTCCTCCTGGTGGCCGCCCTGGGGGCCGTCGGGTTCGTCGTCGGACGGCTCCTGGAGGGTGACCTGGACATCGGCGACTTCTTCCGCGCCCGTGACGACCGGCGGCGGTGACGCGTGCCAGGTCATGTCGACCGGCTCGGTGAGACCCGGCCGGGCCTCGCGACCGTCGCGGCCCCCGAGCGGGGCGCCACCCGGATCGCCGACCGCGTCGTAGCGAAGATCGCGTCGCAGGCGGCGCGCGAGGCACTGCCCCCGCTGCCCGCCGACGCCGTACCCCCGCACGCGACGGTCGTCGTGCGGCGGCAGTCGGCCGGCGGCGGAGCGGACGGGACACCGACGCACAGTGCCCAGGTCCGGGTCAGCCTCGAACTCGGCTACCCGGCCGACATCGGTGCCCAGTGCGGTGAGGTGCGTCGTCATGTCGCCGAGCGGGTAAGGGCGTTGGCGGGAATGGAAGTGCCGGAGGTGGCCGTCCAGGTGGAGCGGCTGCATCTGGCACACGGGCCAGGCGCGGTACAGGGGAGGACGCGATGAGCGAGCCCCAGGGCTCCGAGAACACCCGGAAGCTGCCCGTACTGGAGAAGCCGGAGAAGGGGGACGACGCGGGCGCGCTCGGGCAGTCCGCCTCCGCGGCCGCCTACGAACCGCTGAACACCGTCGACGACGAGGACGGCCGGCAGGGCCGGTTCTGGTCCGCGCGCCGCATCCCGGCGGGCATCCTCGCGTTCCTGCTCCTCGTCGCCGCGGGCGCCTTCCTGTACGACGTCGTGGCGGTGCGCGCCGGGCGGTCCGCCCTGCGCTGGCGCACGTGGGTGGCCCAGCAGCTCGCCGAACGGCCGCTCGACGGCACCGCGGTCCTCGTCGGCGCCGGGATCGCCGCAGTGGTGGGACTCTGGCTGATCGTCCTCGCGGCCACACCGGGACTGCGGGACGTGCTGCCGATGCGGCGCACCCACGCCGATGTCCGGGCCGGGCTGCACCGGGGCGCCGCCGCGATGGCGCTCCGCGACCGGGCCATGGAGGTCGCCGGTGTGCAGTCGGTCCGGGTACGCGTGAAGCGCCGGAAGGTCGACGTCCGCGCGGTGTCGCACTTCCGGGAACTCGACGACGTGCGCGCCGACCTCGACACCACGCTCGCCGACGGCATCAAGGGGCTGGGACTGGCCCGTTCGCCCGCCCTGTCGGTGCATGTCGCGCGCCCCGGAAGGAAGGGGTGAGGGTCCGTGCTCCGGATCGTCAACCGCGTACTGATCGGCTTCATCGGGCTCGTGCTGCTCGTCCTCGGCGGCTCCGTGCTCGCCGTCGGACTCGGCGTACGGCCGCCGTCGTGGTGGATCTACGACGGGCGGCACGACGTGCTGCTCAGCACCGCCGATCGGACCAAGTGGCGGGACCAGGGCTGGTGGTGGCCCGCCGTCATCGCCGCGCTCGCGGTGCTTCTGCTGCTCGCCCTGTGGTGGCTGGTCGCCGTCGTGCGGCGCCGAAGGCTCGCCGACGTGCTCGTCGACACCGGCGACGGGGCGGGCGCGCTGTTGCGCGGCCGGGCCCTGGAGGGCGTGCTGGCCGCCGAATCCGCCCGGCTGGGCGGGGTCGACCAGGCGCACGTCCATCTGACCGGCCGGCGCAGCCTGCCCGAGGCACGCGTGCGGCTCCTGCTGGAACCGCATGTGGACCCCGGGCACGCGCTGCACCTGCTGACCGTGGAGGCACTCGCGCACGCACGGGACTCGGCCGGCCTCGCCACGCTCCCCGCGGAGGTCCGTCTACGCGGCGTCAAACACCGCGCGGAGCGCGTGACCTGAGCGACGCCGGCTTCCGGGCGGGCGCCCCTGCCGGCCCCACCGGAGTCCGGGAGGACGCGCCGCCGAGCCACCCGCCTTCGGCAGGCTGCGCCGCCGGGCCCGCCCGTTTCCCGGCAGGACGCCCTGCCGGGCTCTTTCGCCGCAGCGGTCTCGCCGTGCTGTGCCCGCGGAGGTCCGCCTACGCGGGGTCGAGTACCGCGCGGAGCGCGTGACGTGAGCGGCGCCTGCTTTCGGCAGGACGCCCTGCCGGGCCCCGCTGGCTTTCGGCAGACTGCGCCGCCGGGCCCGCCCGTCTCGGGTAGGACGCCCTGCCCGGCCCGCCGCTTCCGGGACGGGCGGCAGAGCGCACCCGTTTCCGGCCCGTGGGCACGCCGCCCACCCGGCGGCCACCGCCGTCGCCGTCCGGACCGGCCGCCCTTGCTGGGGCCGTCGGCTTCCGGGCAGGGTGCCCCGCCGGTCCGCCCGGCTTCGCGGTGGCCCGGGTGGGCTCGTCTGCGTTTGCGGGCGGGCCCGGTGGCCGGGTCTAGAAGCCGCTTCGCATTCCGCCGTCCACCGGCACCATGATGCCCGTGAGGTACGACGCCGCGGGGGAGAGCAGGAACGCGGTCGTGCGGCCGAACTCCTGCGGGGTGCCGTAGCGGCGCAGCGGGATACGGGACTCGTTGGCCGCGCGGGTGGCCTCGGGGTCGGCGGACAGCCCGTCCAGTTCGCGGACGCGGTCCGTGTCGATGCGGGACGGCAGCAGCCCGACGACCCGGATGCCGCGCGGGCCCAGTTCGTCCGCGAGGGACTTGGCGAAGCCCGCGAGGCCCGGACGCAGACCGTTGGAGATGGTCAGCCCGGGAATCGGTTCGTACACCGAGCCGGAGAGCACGAAGCCGACGACACCGCCCTCGCCGAGCTCCGCGGCGGCCGCGCGGGCCAGCCGTACCGCACCGAGGAACACCGACTCGAACGCCACCATCCACTGCTCGTCGGTGTTGTCCGCGGCGAACCCGGGCGGCGGTCCGCCGACGCTGATCAGGATGCCGTCGAAGCCGCCGAAGTGGTCACGGGCGGCGGCGATCAGCAGGGCCGGGGTCTCGGCGGCGCCGTTGTCGGCCGCGATCCCGACCGCGTTCGCGCCGAGCGCGGAGGCGGCTTCGGCCGCGCTCTTCGCGTCGCGTCCGGTGACGATCACCTTCGCGCCGTCGGCGACGAGTTCACGCGCGGCGGCGTTGCCCAGGCCCCGGGTGGCTCCCGTGACGACGTACACACGATCCTTCAGTCCAAGATCCATGGCCCCATCCTCCCCTATCCAGGTGGCGTGACCTCTTCCGCTTCGCCCGCCTCCTCGACGCCGAACAGGCTGAGGGCGGACACCACCAGACCGATGTGGCTGAAGGCCTGCGGGAAGTTGCCGAGCTGGCGGCCCGCGACCGGGTCGTACTCCTCGGACAGCAGTCCCAGGTCGTTGGCGAGGCCGACCAGCCGTTCGAACAGCTCGCGCGCCTCCCGCGTACGGCCCGTCAGATGCAGCGCGTCCGCGAGCCAGAACGAGCAGACGATGAACGTGCCCTCGTCGCCCGGGAGTCCGTCGACGCCGGTCGACGCGCCGCTGTAGCGGCGCACCAGGAAGCCGTCGGGGGCGAGCTCGGCGCGGACCGCGTCGATCGTGCCGACCACCCGCGGATCGTCGGGGGGCAGGAAACCTACCCGGGGGATGAGCAGCAGGGAGGCGTCCAGTTCGGGTGAACCGTAGGACTGCGTGAAGGTGTTCCGGACGGGGTCGAAGCCGCGTTCGAGCACCTCCTGGTGCACCTCGTCGCGCATCGCCCGCCAGGCCTCCAGATCGCCCTCGAGCGTCGGATCGTCCTCCAGGGTGCGCACGGCGCGGTCGGCGGCCACCCAGGCCATCACCTTCGAGTAGACGAAGTGCCGGCGGGGGCCGCGCACCTCCCAGATCCCCTCGTCCGGCTGCTGCCACGCGACCCGCAGGAACTCCATCATGGCGCACTGCACCCGCCACATGTGCGGTCTGGACGGCAGGCCCGAACGCCGGGCGAGTGACAGCGAGTCGATGACCTCGCCGTACACGTCGAGCTGCAACTGCTCCACGGCGCTGTTGCCGACCCGGACGGGCGCGGAGCCGGCGAAGCCGGACAGCCACGGGATCTCGTACTCCGGCAGCCGGCGTTCCCCCGAGAGGCCGTACATGATCTGGAGGTCCGCCGGGTCGCCCGCGACCGCGCGCAGCAGCCAGTCGCGCCACGCCTCGGCCTCCTCGTGGTAGCCGGCCGCGAGGAGCGCGCCGAGGGTGAGCGTGGAGTCGCGCAGCCAGCAGTAGCGGTAGTCCCAGTTGCGGACACCGCCGAGTTCCTCGGGCAGCGAGGTGGTGGGGGCGGCCACGATGCCGCCGGTCGGCGCGTAGGTGAGGGCCTTGAGGGTGATCAGGGAGCGTACGACGGCGTCCCGGTGCGGCCCGTCGTAACGGCAGTGCGCCGCCCACGCCCGCCAGTCCTGGACGCTGGTCTCCAGCGCCTCGAAGGGATCGCACAGGGGCGGCCGGGGCCGGTGCGAGGGGTGCCAGGTCAGGACGAAGGCGACCTTCTCGCCCGCCGCCACGGTGAACTCCGACTGCGTGCGGAAGTCCTTGCCCCAGGTGTCCACGGGCGGCTCGCTGCGCAGCCACACCGAGTCCGGCCCCGCGACCGCCACCCGGTGGCCGTCCGCGCGGCGCATCCACGGCACGACCGAGCCGTAGTCGAAGCGCAGCCGGAGCAGACTGCGCATCCGGACCGTGCCGCTGAGACCTTCGATGATGCGTACGACATCGGGGGCGTGCTCGCGCTGCGGCATCAGGTCGGTCACCCGGACCGAGCCCTCGGCGGTGTCCCACTCGGTGTCGAGCACCAGTGTGTCCGGGCGGTACGCGCGCCGGGTGCACACGTCCGCCCCCTCGGGCGCGATCCGCCAGTGACCGTTGTCCTCGTCGCCCAGCAGGGCCGCGAAGCAGGCCGCGGAGTCGAAGCGGGGCAGGCACAGCCAGTCGACGGAGCCGTCGCGGCCCACCAGAGCGGCGGTCTGTTCGTCCCCGATGAGCGCGTAGTCCTCGATGTGTCGGTCCACGGTGGACGGGTTCCCGACCGGGGTGACGATCAATCGGGCCGCCAGAGTGGCGTGGGCGCTTCCGGGCGCCTCCAGGACGGCGGCGCGCGCTCCGTCCCCGGCGCTACACGGTCGCCGGTTCCGCTTCCGGCGCGGTCCGCGCGGCGGCGGCCTCCGCCCGGTCACGCCGCTCGCGGCGGACCAGGATCACGAAGCCGACGGGGACGCCCGCGGAGAAGAGCCACCACTGGATCGCGTACGCCATGTGCGGGCCGATGTCGCTGTGCTCGGGGTCCGGGATCAGCTCGGGGGAGTCGCCCTTGGGCTCCGGCGCGGTCTCCTCGATGTAACCGCCGAGGACCTGCTCGCCGAGCCGCCGCGACTCCTGCCCGCTGCTGATCAGCATGACCTGACGGGCGGGCAGGCCCCGGACGTTCTTGATGCCGCTGTCGGCGGTCGTCTGGTCGGCCATCAGCCGGCCGGTGACGGTGATCTCGCCCCGGGCGGGGGCCGGGATCTTCGGGAAGGCGGTCTGCGCGCCGTCCGCCGGGACCCAGCCGCGGTTGACCATGAGGACGCGGCCGTCGGCCAGGACGAACGGGGTCAGGACGTGGTAGCCGACCTCGCCGTCGGCGTTGGTGCGGCGCCGGACGACCTCTTCGTGCGCGGTGTCGAAGTGCCCCTTCGCGGTCACCCGGCGGAACAGGTCGTCGTTCCGGATCCGCTGTCCCGGCGCGGTGACCGTCTCCGCGGGCACCGGCTTCGCGGCGAGCGAGTCGGAGATCACCGTGTTCAGGGCGACCTTGTGCTCATGCCGGTGAAGCTGCCAGAAGCCCAGCTTGATCATCGTCGGGATGAGCGCGAGGGCCACGAGGGTGAGGATCACCCACTGCCGGGACAACAGGAAGCGGTACACCCCATTGACGGTACTCGGCATGATTCGGCCCTCGACGGGAGGGTCCCGCCGAGGGCCGTGCGATGCCCTGTCCGGGGCCGGTCCGGGACTCACACCCTGTCGACGATCCCCGCATTCCCCTCCGCGCGGGCGCAGTGCGCGCCGCAGTACCAGTGGCCCTCGACCTCGACGCCCTGGCCGATGACCTGGACGCGACAGTGCTCGCAGATCGGGGCCATCCGGTGGATCGCGCAGGAGAAGCAGTCGAAGACGTGCACCGCGCCCTGCGCGTGCACCTCGAAGGTCATTCCGTAGTCATTGCCGCATACTTCGCATCTCGCCATGCGCCACAGGGTGGGGTGCCGGGGCGGTGCGGGCGAGCGGGTGACGGGCGAGTCGCCCGTCAATCACCCGTACGTCGGTCACCCTTCCGACGCGGGTTCGACGTCCCGCAGCAGTTGCCCGAACGCGGCCTCGTCGATCACCGGTGTCCCGAACTGCTTGGCCTTGGCCACTTTCGACGTGCTGGAGTCCGGGTCGTTCGTCACCAGCAGGCTGGTGAGCCGGGACAGGCTCGTCGCGACATGCAGCCCGGCCTCGACGGCCCGGTCCTCCAGCAGTTCGCGGTCGACGGACGTGTCCCCGGAGAACGCGACCCGCATGCCCTGCTTGAGCGGCTTGTCCGGCTCGTATCGTCCTGGGTTGGGATGGGGGCATGCGGGGCGCTTGCGGGAGGGGCGCCAACTGCCGGACGGGTAGCCGCCGGACGCGTAGCCCCCGGACTGCCGTCCGATCCGCGGTGCCGCGGGGCTGTCCGACCACTCCTTGAGCGGCAGGCATTCGAGCAGCGGCAGACGCACCCCCTCGCGCGCGGCGGCCCGCAGGCTCGGCCGGAACGCCTCGGCGAGCACGCGCGCGTCGTCCAGCGCGTGGTGGGCGCGCTGCTGTACGACACCGAAATGCGCGGCCAGCGACTCCAGCTTGTGGTTGGGCAGCGGCAGGCCCAGTTCCTTGGAGAGCGCGATGGTGCACAGGCGCTGACGCACCGGCGCCTCGCGCTCCGCGCGCGCGTACTCGCGGGCGATCATCGACCAGTCGAAGACCGCGTTGTGCGCGACCAGCACCCGGCCGTCGAGCCGGGCGGCGAACTCCTCGGCGACGTCCTGGAAGAGCGGAGCCCCATCGAGCATCTCGCTCGTCAGACCGTGGATCCACACCGGGCCCGGGTCCCGCTCCGGATTGACCATCGTGTACCAGTGGTCCTCGACCTCGCCGCGCGCGTCCAGCCGGTAGACGGCGGCGGAGATTATCCGGTCGTCGCGGGCCAGCCCTGTGGTCTCCACGTCGACGACCGCGTATCCCTGCGGATACGCGGCCGGCCAGGAGGCTGGGGACGCTGCGGTCGTGAGGTCTTCGAGCATGGTCAATGAGGATACGGGCCCCGACTGACACTCCGGCCCGCGGCTTCCCCGATCCGGCGCCCCCGGGAGCCCGTCACCGGGCCCCCGGTACGGACCCGGTAACCGGGCACGGCGTTGACGCGCTCAGCCCAGTGCCGCCACCAGATCCTCCGCCTTCAGGGCGGCCAGACCGCAGCCGTCGACCGGGCCGGGCGGCAGCCGGTACGCGGATCCGCTCGCGCCCTGCGGGGCGACACCACCGTGCGCCAGGGCGAGCGGCACATGCCTCTTCGCGGCCGCCCCGGCGCCGAGCCCCTCCGGGTCCTCGGCCGGCCGCCGCCGCTCCGGGGGCTCCAGAACGCGCACGCGGGCGGCGAAGGCGAGGTCCGTCTCGCCCTGCGCGCGCGTGCAGTGCCACAGCTCGTCGCCGGACGGTGCCCGCCGGACCACCGCGACCTCGTCCGTACGGGCCGCCGCGTGCCACACCGCCAGGTCCCACAGGGTCGTACGGCCGGTGGTGAAGTACGGGAACAGGTCCTTGCCGACGCGGCCGAGGCCGGCGCTGTGCCGGTACACGCCGTGGAAGCCCTCGGACGCCGGCGGATGCGGGTCCGTCCACAGGAACGTGCGGCGCTCCAGGTCGACCGGCAGGGGCACGTGGACGCGTGAATCGCCCTCCAGGCCGTAGCGCTGAGGCACGGTGCGGGGGTCGTACGAGGCGTCGCGTCCGTCCTTCGTGGGCAGTGCCATGAAGCCGGCGAAGGCGTCGAGGAGATACTCGAAGGCGATGCCGTCGAAGCTGAAGACGATGGGCGCGGCGAAGCGCGCCGGGCCGGCGGCGAGCGCCGCGAGGTCCAGGTCCACGTACTCGGTGGCGCCGTCGGGCGCTGGGGCCGAGGTCAGGTCCCCGGAGCGGCCGGCGGCCCGCTCCCCGTGGACCAGGTTCGTGTAGTCGCACCCGCCCACGAACGTCCAGTCCTCGTCGTACAGCGCGACGGACAGATCGAGGTCCACGCGGATCCCGGCGGGCTGCCTCCAGCGCGGGAACAGGCGCAGGACCTCCCCTTCCGGGAGCGGCTGGAAGCTGCCGCGCGGCACCGGGACCAGCGCCTTCGCGGACGCGTGCTCGGCGGAGGGGACGGCCGGGCCCGCGAGCCCCGCGTCGAGGACGGCGAGGTCGAAGCGCGGGGCGGACGACGGCCGGCGCGCGGCCTCGGCCTCCAGGAGCGCGCAGACGCCGCCGGCGACCGCCTCGGCCGGCGGGGCCCGGGTGTCGTCGAGCGTGAAGGAGTGGGGCTTGATACGCGTGCCGTCGATCCGTACCGCCTCCGGTGCGCGGCCGCGGTGCGCAGCAGGGCCTCGCAGAGCGTTGAGACGGAGGTGTCGGTGGCGTGCAGCGTGGCGAAGGCCAGGGCGGCCTTCGGGTGCCGGTCGTGCCGCTCGTACGGGTGCGGGACCTCGGCGGCGCGCTTCCGTCCGACCGGATGCCGCAGTACGTCCTCGACCAGCGGCGGCGCCTCGAACCCGTCGAGTACGGCGAGGAGTTGGCGGCGCAGCGGGCGGGGAAGCGAACGGAAGCGGCGCGGTTCGAGGAGATCGGCCTCGCCGCCCGACCGGACCCGCAGCAGCCGCAGTACGTCGGTCGCCGTGTCGAGGTGCGCGGCGAGCAGCGGGCGCACGGCCGGGCGCGTGCGCCGGTCCAGCAGGAGGCTGCCGAGCGCCAGGGCCTTCGTCTCGCGGACGGGGATGTCCGCGGGCAGCCGTTCCAGTGTGGTGGGCGCGTGGGCCGGCAGCAGCTTCACATCGTCCCGGTCCCGCGGCGGCAGTGGCGTCCGCCGGGCCGGCAGTTGAAGCAGCGCCTTCACGGAGTCCTCCCGTCGATCGGTACCGAGCGCCAGCAACTTCATTGGTCCGACGGGCAGTTCGCGACGGAGCCGGGGCGCGGCGGGCTTCAGGAACGGGTCGGTGGGGTCGATCGGTCGGCGCATGGCTATGGACCTTTCGCCCGCGCGGTGCAAGCGTGCTGCGCGCCCCAGCAGGTAGCGCCTACGAAGGGCGGTACGGACATGGCACGAGTGAGGTACGGCGCACGGACCGAGGCGGAGATCGCCGCCTCGCGCGCCGCGAGCTCCAGCCTCCCCGACATCTGGTCCACCGGTGTGGTGGCCGTCTGGGAGAGCGACCCCGACGCGGTCGCGGCGGTCCTGCCGCCCCCGCTGAAGCCCACCGCACGGCCATTGGTGCGGGTGAACATCAGCAAGGTCGATCTGCCCGGATATCCGCTGGGCGCGGGCTCGTTCGCCGTCGCCGCGGCGCACGAGGACGTCGAGGGCTGGTATCCGCTCGTCATGCCGATGACCCACGAGCGGGCCCTGGTCGGCGGCCGCGAGGTCTTCGGGGAGCCCAAGAAGCTCGGCGAGGTGACGGTCGAACGCGACGGTCTCGTCGTGCGCGCCGTGCTCGCCCGGCACGGCATCGCCTTCGTCGAGGTGCGCGGCGCGGTGAGCGGGGCCCTCCCGCTGCCCGAACCCGCGCGGAAGACCGACTTCTACTTCAAGTTCCTTCCCGCGGTGGACGGTTCGGGCTTCGACGCCGACCCGGTCCTCGTGCACTGCGTGCGCAACGAGAAGGTCCGCAAACTGGAGCGCGTCACCGGGGACGTCGTCCTGCGCGAGTCGATGTACGACCCGGTCGCCGACCTTCCCGTACGGCGGCTGGTGGAGATCACCATCGGCGAGAAGACCACCGACCAGACGGGCAGGGTCGCCGAACGCGTCAGCGGCCGGGCCCTGTTGCCGTACATCCACCAGCGCTACGACGATCCGAGCCAGATCCTCGACGGGCCGCCCGAGGGGAGCGTCTGATGGAACTGCGCGCAGGGCGGGTCGCCGTCGTCACCGGCGCGGCGAGCGGCATCGGGCTCGCGATGGCACGGCGGTTCGCGGCCGACGGACTGAAGGTGGTCCTCGCCGACGTCGAGGAGGGCGCCCTGGAGAAGGCCGCCGCGGAGCTGCGCGAGGACGGCGCCGACGTCCACGCGCGCGTGGTGGACGTCGGCGAGCGCTCCGAGGTCGTCGCGCTCGCCGAGGACGTGTACGCCACGTACGGCGCGGTGCACGTCCTGTGCAACAACGCCGGTGTCGGCTCCGGCGCCGAGGGCCGGATGTGGGAGCACGACCCGAACGACTGGAAGTGGGCCTTCGCCGTCAACGTCTGGGGCGTCTTCCACGGCATCCAGGCGTTCGTGCCCCGGATGATCGCCGCGGGCGAACCGGGCCACGTCGTCAACACCTCGTCCGGCGACGGCGGGATCGCCCCGCTGCCCACCGCCTCCGTGTACGCCGTCACCAAGGCGGCCGTGGTGACGATGACCGAGTCGCTGTACGCACATCTGAAGGCGGAGCACGCACGCGTGGGCGCCTCCGTGCTGTTCCCCGGACCCCACATGCTCCGCACGGGCCTGTGGGAGTCGCACCGCAACCGGCCCGCGCGGTACGCCAAGGAGCGGCCCCGCAGGACCCCGTACCGCAGCCTCGGCCAGTGGGAGGCCGCGATGAAGGAGGCGGGCCACGACGTGCGGTTCACCCCCGTCGAACAGGTCGCCGACCTGGTCGCCGAGGGGATCCGCGAGGACCGCTTCTGGCTGCTGCCCGAGAGCGAGCACAGCGACCGGCAGATCCGGGCACGGTCGCAGTCGATGCTCGACCGGGCCGATCCGTCGTACCTGGAAAGTTTCATCCTCGACTGAGGGGGCGCGGTGACCGAACAGGACCCGTATCTGATCATCTCCTCCGACTGCCACGCCGGACTCCCCACCGAGGAGTACCGGCCCTATCTGGACCCCCGTTTCCACCGGGACTTCGACGAGTTCCTCGCGGGCCAGGGCCGGCGCCGCGAGGAGATGACGCGCCTGGGCATCCGCAACGAGGCGTTCGCGGACAAGTGGTTCCACGACAACGAGGAGGGCCTGCGCGGCGGTTGGGACACCGCGCAGCGTCTCAAGGAGCTCGACGGCGACGGGGTGGCAGCGGAGGTCGTCTTCCCCGACGCGGACGCCGTGGACAGCCGGACCGCAGCGCCCTTCGGCGTCGGCCTCGGCCTCTCCGGAGACCAGGACCCGGAACTCGGCATGGCGGGCGCGCAGGCCCACAACCGCTGGCTCGCCGACTTCGTCTCCGAACACCCCGAACGGCACTGCGGGGTGGCCCTGCTGCCGGTCACCGGCGAGACCGGGCGCGTGGTCGCCGAGGTGTACCGCGCCAAGGAGTCCGGCCTCGGCGCCCTGATGATCCCCTCCATGTGGGTCGACAAGGAGCCCTACCACGACCGCCGTTACGACCCCGTGTGGGCCGCGGCCGCCGAGTGCGCGATGCCCGTGCTCACCCACTCCGGTGCCGCGCCGCGCCACGAGTACGGCGACCATCTGGGGATCTACGTCTCCGAGGTCACCTGGTGGCCCGCGCGCCCGCTCTGGTTCCTGCTCTGGTCGGGGGCCTTCGAACGGCACCCCGGACTCCGGTTCGGCGTCGCGGAGTCGGGCTGCTGGTGGCTGCCCAACCTGCTGTGGTTCATGGACCGGCTCTATCTCGGCGCGCACGGCGGCAAGAAGCTGTCGCCCTTCGCCGAGCTGAAGCGGCCCCCGCACGAGTACCTGGACCGGCAGGTCTTCATCTGCGCGACCAACACCAAACGCCGCGAACTCGCCCAGCGTTACGAGATCGGCGTCGACAACATCCTCTGGGGCAGCGACTTCCCGCACCCCGAGGGCACCTGGCCCGACACCCGGGCGTGGCTGGCGAAGACCTTCCACGACATCCCGGTGGCGGAGACCCGCCGCATGCTCGGCCTCGCGGCGGCCGAGGCCTTCGGCTTCGACGTCGGCGAACTGGCCCCGCTCGCACGGCGGATCGGCCCCACCCCGGCCGAACTGGGGCAGCCGGAGGACCAGTCGGCGGTCGAGACGTCCTGGGCGCGTTCCCGCGAGGTGGGCCGCCACTGGCTGACGGACCACGACTTCCCCGTGCTGGGAGTGAGCCCATGACCGCCGAGGACCGCTACACCGTCATCTCCGCCGACTGCCACGCGGGCGCCGATCTCCTCGACTACAAGCCGTACTTGGAGCGCCGGTACCACGAGGACTTCGACGCCTGGGCGGCCGGTTACGTCAACCCGTACGAGGACCTGCTCGCCGACACCGCCGACCGGAACTGGAACTCCGGGCGGCGCGTCGCGGAGCTGGAGGAGGACGGCATCGTCGCGGAGGTGGTCTTCCCGAACACCATCCCGCCGTTCTTCCCGTCGGCCTCCCTGATGGCACCGGCCCCGACGGCGCAGGAGTTCGAGCGGCGCTGGGCGGGCCTGCGGGCCCACAACCGCTGGCTCGCCGACTTCTGCGCGGCGGCACCCGGCCGCCGCGCGGGCGTCTTCCAGATCCTCCTGAACGACGTCGGCGCGGCGGTCGAGGAGATCCACCGGTCAGCGGGCGCGGGCCTCAAGGGCGGCCTGCTGCTGCCCGGCACACCTCCCGGCTCGGGCCTGCCCGAGCTGTACTCGTCGGCGTACGACCCGATCTGGGCGGCCTGCGCCGAACTGGGCGTCCCGGTGAACCACCACGCGGGCTCCGCCTCGCCGCCGCTCGGGGACGAACCCGCAGCCCGCGCCGTGTACATGGTGGAGACGACCTGGTTCTCGCACCGGGCGCTGTGGCACCTGGTGTTCGGCGGCGCGTTCCGCCGCAACCCCGGCCTGAGACTGGTGCTCACCGAGCAGGGCTCGGGCTGGATCCCCGGGGTGCTCGACATGCTGGACTACTACCACGGGCGGCTGGTCGCGGCGGCGGGCAGGGCGTCGACCGCGTCGACCGCCGAGTCGAAGTTCGGTGCGGGGCTGGCCGCGACGATGGGCGAGCGCCCCTCCGAGGTCTGGCGCGACAACTGCTTCGTCGGGGCCAGTTTCATGCGCCCCCACGAGGTGCCGCTGCGCGACCGCATCGGCCTCGACAAGATCATGTGGGGCAGCGACTACCCGCACGACGAAGGCACCCATCCCTACACCCGCGAGGGCCTGCGCATCGCCTACGCGGGCCTGCCCCGCGCCGAGATCGCCGCCATGGCCGGCGGCAACGCGGCCCGCGTCTACGGCTTCGACCTGGCGTATCTCGACGAGATCGCCGCGAAGGTCGGCCCCACGGTGGCCGAGATCGCCGAACCGCTCGGTACCCCGCCCGCCGACGCGACGAGCCCGGCGTTCGCGAGAGGAGGCTCGGTGCGCGTGTGGTGAGCGCCGCCGACAGCCGGGGACTTCCCGGCCCGTGCGGACCGGGGCACCACCGGGTCGGTACGGCGGGCCCCGGCCCCGGGGTGCGATCCTCCCCGTGTGACGCAACCGACGCACGACGAGGCCCACGGCGGCACCCTCGGCTCGCGGCTGAACTGGCTGCGGGCCGCCGTCCTGGGCGCCAACGACGGCATCGTCTCCACCGCGGGCCTGGTCGTCGGCGTGGCCGGGGCCACCAGCGACCGCGCGGCGCTGTTCACCGCGGGCCTCGCGGGACTGCTCGCCGGGTCGATGTCGATGGCGGCGGGCGAGTACGTGTCCGTCTCCACCCAGCGGGACTCGGAGCTGGCGGCCCTGGCCATGGAGAAGCGGGAGCTCAGGGAACAGCCGGAGGCCGAACTGGAGGAGCTGACCGAGCTGTTGGAGCAGCGCGGCCTGTCGAGGGAGGTGGCCCGCGAGGCGGCGGGACAGCTCACCGAGCGGGACGCCCTGCGCGCCCACGCGTCCGAGGAGCTCGGCATCGACCCCGACGACCTGACCAACCCGTGGCACGCGGCATGGGCGAGCTTCCTCGCGTTCACCGCCGGAGCCCTGCTGCCGCTGCTGGCGATCGTGCTGCCGCCGGCGGCCTGGCGGCTCGGCGTCACCGTGGTCTCCGTGCTGGCCGCGCTCGCTTTCACCGGCTGGAGCAGCGCACGGCTGGGCTCGGCGGACCCACGGCGCGCGGTACTGCGGAACACGGCCGGGGGAGCGCTCGCCATGGCGGTGACGTACGCGGCCGGAGCCCTGCTCGGAGCGGCGGGCGTATGAACGTACCGGCGCGTGTGTGACCGTACGGCCGGATGCGGGACGGCCCTTGGCGGAGATCACCGAGAAGCAAGCGCGTACCGGCGGTAATACTTGTCGGTAACAGCCTCTGTACGCAGCCGACCAGCGCATCTACGGTTCACCCATGCCGAACCTGCCCGATGTCGTGTTCTTGTCGATACCCGCCTTCGTGCTCCTCGCCGTGATCGAGATGGTGAGCGTCCGGATCCATCCGGACGACGACGCCGCGGGGTACGAGACGAAGGACGCCGCGACCAGTCTCGGCATGGGACTCGGCAGCCTGTTCTTCGACTTCCTGTGGAAGATCCCGATCGTCGCGGTCTACTCGGCGGTCTACGAACTGACCCCGCTGCGGGTGCCCGTCCTGTGGTGGACGATCCCGCTGACGCTGCTCGCACAGGACTTCTTCTACTACTGGTCCCACCGCGGCCACCACGTGATCCGCGTCCTGTGGGCCTGTCACGTCGTGCACCACTCCAGCAGGAAGTTCAACCTCACCACCGCCCTGCGCCAGCCGTGGACCGGCCTCACGTCGTGGCCCTTCTACCTCCCGATGGTCGCCCTCGGGGTGCACCCGGCCGCGCTCGCGTTCTGCTCGTCGGTGAGCCTCGTCTACCAGTTCTGGATCCACACCGAGCGCATCGACAAGATGCCCCGCTGGTTCGAGTCCGCCTTCAACACGCCGTCCCACCACCGCGTCCACCACGCCTCCCAGGGCGGCTACCTGGACCGCAACTTCGGCGGCATCCTCATCGTCTGGGACCGGCTCTTCGGATCGTGGGTCGCGGAGACCGAACGGCCCGTCTACGGCCTCACCAAGAACATCACCACGTACAACCCGCTGCGCGTGGCCACCCACGAGTACTCCGCCATCGCCCGGGACGTGCGGGCGGCGGCGAACTGGCGCGAGCGCGCCGGACGGCTCCTCGGCGGCCCCGGCTGGCAGCCCGCGCCACCGGCCGCCGCAGCGCAGACCCCGGTCACGGAGCCTCCGGGGCAGGCCTCGGTCACGGAGCCGGCCACGCGGACCTCGGTCACGGAGGCCGCCGCGTGAGCCCGCGCCCCGCGCGCGTCCTGCTCGTGTGCTTCGCGCTCGCGGCGGCCGTGGATCTCCTCTCGCTGCTCGCCGGATTCGACCTCGGGCACCAGGTCGCCAAGCCGCTCCTGATGCCGCTGCTCGCCGCGTACGCGGGGGCGCGCGGCGCACCCCGGCTCCTCGTGGCGGCCCTGCTCCTCGGCTGGTGCGGCGACCTGGCGCTCATGTCCGACGCCGACCCCGCCTTCCTCGTCGGCATGGCCTCCTTCGCGGCGGGGCACGTGTGCTACATCGTGCTCTTCCGCAGAACGGCACGGGTGCGCGGCGCACGGCTCCTCGGCGCGTACGCGACCGTCCTGGTCGCCCTCGTGGTCCTCCTGTGGCCCGGTCTGCCGGCCGGCCTGCGCGTCCCCGTCGCGGGCTACAGCCTCCTGCTGACCGCGATGGCGTACGGGGCCACACGGCTCGGGCCCGTCGCGGCGCTCGGCGGCGCGCTCTTCATGCTCTCGGACACACTCATCGCCACCGGCGTCGCCGACTGGCCGCAGCTGCCGAAGGCCGCCTTCTGGATCATGCTCACGTACGTCGTGGCCCAGTTCCTGCTGGTCGAAGGTGTGCTGGGCCCCCTCGCCGCGCGACGCGCGCCCGCGGCGGCGTACGGTGAGATGCGCTCGACCACCCCCTGAGCGCATCTCGCCCACGCTCCGCACGAGAGGGACCCTCGCCATGCGCGCCACCACCATCCACGCCCCGTTCGACATGCGCGTGGAGGACGTACCCGAGCCCATGGTGCAACTGCCCACCGACGCGATCGTGCGGGTGCTGCGCTCCTGCATCTGCGGCAGCGACCTGTGGGCGTACCGCGGCGAGGCGGCCCGGCAGCCGGGCCAGCGGATCGGGCACGAGTTCCTCGGCATCGTCGAGGAGACGGGCTCCGCGGTGACCGGCGTCAGGCGCGGGGACCTGGTCGTGGCGCCCTTCATGTGGTCCGACGGCGTGTGCGAGTACTGCCGCGACGGACTCACCACGTCGTGCCGGCACGGCGGCTTCTGGGGCGCGGTCGGCTACGACGGCGGCCAGGGCGAGGCCGTACGCGTTCCCTTCGCCGACGGCACCCTCGTCCAGCTGCCCAAGGAGGCGGCCTCCGACGACCACCTGCTGTCCGCGCTGCTGACGCTCTCCGACGTCCTCGGCACAGGCCACCACGCGGCCCTCGGCGCCGGCGTCCGCAAGGGCTCGACCGTCGCCGTCGTCGGGGACGGGGCCGTCGGACTGTGCGCCGTGCTCGCCGCCAAGCGGCTCGGCGCCGAGCGGATCATCGCGCTCGGCCGCCACCAGGCGCGCACCGACATCGCCCGCCGCTTCGGCGCCACGGACGTCGTCGCCGAGCGCGGCGAGGCGGCCGTCGAGGCCGTGCGCGAGCTGACCCGGGGCCAGGGCGCGCACTGTGTCGTCGAGGCCGTCGGCACCGAGCAGTCCATGAGCACGGCCGTGAACATCACCCGCGACGGCGGAGCCATCGGCTTCGTCGGAGTGCCCCACGGCAGCGGTACGGGCCTCGACCTGGGCGTCATGTTCGACCGGAACATCGCCCTGCGCGGCGGAGTCGCCCCGGTCCGCGCGTACATCCCCGAGCTGCTGCCCGACGTCCTCGACGGGACCATCGACCCGTCGCCGGTCTTCGACATGACCATCGGACTGGAGAGCGTGCCCGAGGGCTACAAGGCGATGGACGAGCGGACCGCGCTGAAGGTCCTCGTCAGCCACTGACGCCCGGGCGGTACCCACGGGCTCGCCGTCTTTTGGCTGCCTCCTGCCGCCCCATCCGGCTGCCCGCTCCCGCCGCCCGTCCGGGGCTCACCACCGGATGGGCAGCGGGAGCGCCGTCAGCAGGCCCGACACCGCGACGACCACGGCCAGCGCCACGATCTCCGCGCGCGCGGGGGAGCAGGCGCTGAGCGGGTCCTTCGCGCGGCGCAGCCGCAGCCGCGCCCAGAGGGCCAGTACGGCGACGGCGGCCACGAGGAGCACCTTCGCGAGCAGGGTGCGCCCGTACGCCGTCGACGTCAGCTGGTCCAGGATCGTGCCGGGCGGCATCCGGCGCAGCGCGCTCCAGGTACCCGACGCGGCGATCACCGCGAACAGGACGACCGCCACGCGCGCGTAGACCCCGAACAACGCGGCACCGGCCTCGTCGGCTCCGGTGGGTCCGTCCCGCGCGGCCTCGGCGTCGTCCGCTCCGGTGGGTTCGCCCTGAGCGGCCCCCGCCTCACCTGCCGCGGCCTCATCCGTGGTGGTTCCGCACCGCGCCTCGGCCTCACCCGCTCCGGTGGGTCCGTCCCGTGCGGGCCCGGCCTCACCCACCCCGCTAGGTCCGCCCCGCGCGGCGCGCAGGACGTGCAGCAGTCGTAGGACGTGCAGCAGACCGCCCGCCCACAGGGCCGCGCACGTCAGATGAACGAGGGTGAGACCGGAGCCGATCAGTGCGTCGTGCTCCGGCGCGGGATGCGCGCGCAGCGCCTCCGCCAGGAGCACCACGGCCGGCGGCCACACCTGGGCGGCGGGCCGGAGCGAGCGGGCGCAGAGCCAGGCCACCGCGAACGCGTTGACCTCCACGAGCGCCAGCCTGCCGTCCCGCGTCCGGTACAGGCCGCCGACGTCCAGGTCGGAGAGGCGGTGCGGCAGCAGATTGCCCGTCGCCACGACGGAGGCCAGGCCCAGCGCGACGACGAACCCGGCGGCGGCCGCGGGCGCCGCCCAGCTGCGGGGCGCCCGCACCGCCGGCGCACCGGGCACCCGGCGCGCCAGCCCGGCCGCGAACAGTTCCCCCACGGGGACGCAGAGCGCGGCGAACAGCACCGCCCGCAGCAGGGCGATGCCACCCACACCGGGCGCCGGGGCCTCTCCCGTGCCGGTGAGCGCGGTGCGCGGGCCGAGCAACGGGATCAGGGCCGCGACGGCCACCAGGGCGAGGACGGCGACGGCCCGGCGGGTGGCCCGCCGCCGCGCCGCCCCGCTCGCGTCCGCCGCCTCGGCCGTCGGTCGTATCAACGCCACCCCACGATCCTCGCCAGCGGTCACAGATCCGGGCAAGTCACCGTAACCCGTGCGGTGTTCGAGGACGAGGGCGCGAGGCTCACGCCCACCGCGCGGTGTCCGTCCCCCAAGGGCCCGGCGGACGCGACCAGTTGGCGGGGCCGCCCGCGAAGGAGATCGGGGGCAGGGCGTGGCCGAGGCGGCCGAGGGGGCTGTCCCGTTCGGACAGCCAGGCGTCCGGCCGGTCGTACGGCTCTCCCGCCACGGGGCCCGGCCCCGCGCCGGACGCCTCCTCCTCTCCGACCCCGTCCGTCAGCCACATCGCGGTCCGCGCCAGCGCCAGCCGTACGACGCACCCGCGGCCGTGCTCCTCCCGCTCGGTCAGCGCGCGCAGGACGGCCGCCGCCAGCAGATACCCGGTGCCGTGGTCGAGAGCCTGCGCCGGTAGCGCGCCCGGCCGTTCCGGCGATCCCTCCCTCACGGCGATCCCGGTGGCCACCTGCACCAGGCTGTCGAAGCCCCGCCGCCCGCCCCAGGGCCCGTACGCGCCCCACGCGGACACCTGTGCCACGACGAGGCCGGGACGGCGTCCGGCCAGCGCCTCGGGGGAGAGCCCGAAGCGGTCCAGGGCGCCGGGCCGGTACCCGGTGACGACGACGTCCGCCGCCGCCAGCAACTCGTCGAAGGCGCGCCGGTCGGCCACCAGATCGAGCACCGTCGAGCGCTTCCCGAAGCCCGTGTCCGCGTGCGCGTCTGGGTCCTCGGGCAGCCGCGGCGTGTCCACGCGCAGCACGTCGGCGCCCAGCAGGGCGAGTGCGCGGGTGGCGACCGGGCCCGCGATGACCCGGGTCAGGTCCAGGACGCGCACCCCGGCGGCGGGCAGCAGCGGGCTCCCATCGGGCAGCGGGGCGAGGGTCCGCGCGCCCGCGGTGGCCGGCCCACCGCGCTCGGCAGCCCGGTCCCGCTCGATCAACGGCCGCTCCGCCAGGGCGAGAGCCTGCTCGTGCGCGGCCCATTCCTTCGCCGTGCGCAGCGCGACGGCGAGCCCACCGGCGGCGTACACCGTCTCCTCGATCTCCCGCGCGGACCGCCCGGCGAGCACCCCGGCCACGTCCTCGACGGTCGCGTCGTCCGCCGCCCCCAACGCGTGCAGCAGCCGTGCCCGGTGATGCGGATAGTTCGCGTGCGTCCGCACCCAGCCGTCCGCGGTCCGCCAGAACCGGGACAGCGGCGCGAAGCTGACCGGTGCGCGCCCGTCGATCCGCAGATGCCGTTCGCTGACGAAGGCGGTGGCGACGGCGCCGTCGTCCACGCTCACCCGCGGCACCCGCGCGAGCCCGGCCCGCCGGGCCCCCAACTCGGCGGCCGCCAGCGCGCAGGCGCCCACGCAGGCGCGCGCCAACTCGCGTACGGGCAGCCGGGCTTCCAGCGCACCCGCGCGCTTCACGGTCGAAACCCGGGGGAGCAGCGCCGGGTCTCCGCCCAGCTCCTCCCACACAACGGCCATCGGTGAATGCGTCATAGCGGCACTATGCAGCGTGGACGCGATCAACATGGAAGGCGCCCCGGCGCCGGCGCGGCCCCGGTCGCCGCACAGGACGACCGGGGCCACGGGCTTTCGGCAGGCGCTACTTGACCGCCCGCAGGGCGTTGACGATCCCGAATCCGTAGAAGCCGTTCACCTGCTTGCCGCCCACGCAGGTCGCGTCGACGACGCCGTCACCGTTCCCGTCGTACGGGTCCGTCGGGCAACCGGGGTTGTCCGCCTGGGCCTTGAGGAGGATCTGGAGCTGGGCCGGCGTCGCCCAGGGGTACTTGGACTTCAGCAGCGCGGCCACGCCGGCGACGTGCGGCGTCGCCATCGAGGTGCCCTGGAGCCAGCCGTACGTGTTGTTCGGCAGCGTCGAGAGGACGCGGCCGTTCTGCGACGGCGTGTCCGGGATCTGGTACCGGTCGCCGCCGGGCGCCGCGACGTCGATGACACCGTCGCCGTAGCTGGAGAAGTACGACTTGGCGCCCTTGACGCCGGTCGAGGCGACCGTGACGACACCGGGCAACTGGGTCGGTATGTCGAAGCACTTGTGCGGGTCGACCGTCCGCGTCGTGGCGGTCGAGTCGTCGGGGCTGGACGTGTCGGTCAGCGCGTTCGAGTCGAGGTCGTCGTTGGAGTTGCCGGCCGCGGCGATGTTCAGCGTGCCCTTCCGCTGGGCGTACAGCTGGGCCCGGTTGACGGCGTCGACGATGGCCTTCTGGTCGGGGTCGTCGACGCAGTTGTACAGCCAAGGGTCAACGTAATAGCTGTTGTTGGTGATCTCGACGCCGTGGTCGGCGGCGAACACGAAGGCGCACACGACGCTCTCCGGGTAGAACAACTGGGTGGAGTCGGGCTCGGCCACCGTGATGCCCGCGACCTTCACACCGGGCGCGACCCCCGCGACGCCGATGCCGTTGCGGGCCGCCGCTATCTCGCCCGCGACATGCGTGCCGTGGTAGTGGTCGGCGTCCACCGGGCGCCAGGCGCCGTACGTCGTGTCCGGCTTGCCGCCCACGCAGTTGGCGGACTGCGAGGCGGAGAAGTTCGGCGCGATGTCCGGGTGGGTGTCGTCGACGCCGACGTCGATCACGGCGACGGTCACCTTCTTGCTGCCCGGGTTGATCGCGGCCGCCTTGTCGGCGCCTATCGCGCGCAGGTCCCACTGATCGGCCTCAAGCGGTTCCTCGCCCGCGGCGGCGGTCTTCGCGACCTTGGCGGCCTCGGCGGCCGACAGCACCTGCACCGCGCCCTCGTCCGTCGTTCCCGCGGCGCTCAGCGCCGAGGTGCGCGTGGCACCGGCCGACTGCACTCCGGGCACCGTCCGGATCCGCCGCCCGAAGTCCGGGTTCGCGGAGTGGACGACGATCACCCCGATCTGCTCGTAGGCGATGACGACGCTGCCGCCGGCCGCGCCGATCGCCTTCTTCACCGACTCGATCGTGCGGTGGTCCGTTGGCGTGTTGACCACGTACGAGAGGTTCGGCCCGTCCGCGGTCGTCGCGGCGGGCGCGGTGAGAGGTGTGGCCGACGCGGCGCCCGGCAGGAAGCCGAGCGAGGCGGTGAGCGACAGAACGACCGGCACGGCGAGGGCGAGACGGCGTCTGGAACGCAGATGAGCCATGGGATCTCCACATCATCCGGAAAACGGAGCTGCCCGAACACGGATGGTGCTCGGGCAGGTGCATGACGGAATGGTGCAGGCCGAAGCTATCCCGCCGCCGACCGGGCCAGCAATGACTTGCGGCCGCGACTTCCGAAAGAAGCCAGGGGAGTTGAACCGGTCCACGCGTGGCGCCGTGCCCTTGGGCAGGGAGCCCGTGGACGACCGAGCCCCCCGTTTGGGTCACGGAACGGATGGGCATCGTCGCAATCCGTCACGTGATGCCCGCCGCTGTGAGGTCGACGTCCCATGTCCGCACCCGAACCGCCCCCGTCCGCCGCCCCCGACCAGCACCCGCCCACCGTCGTAACCGCACCCGCAACGCGAGGAGACACCGTGGCCACCGACGCACCACCACCCGCGAAAACCGGAGCCCCGCTCCCGTCCACCGAGGCGTTCGTCGAGATGCAGGAGAGCGCCGAATTCGGTGAACTCCGCAGCTCCCAGCGCTCCTTCGCCTTTCCGCTGACCGTCGGATTCATCCTCTGGTACCTGCTGTACGTGCTGCTCTCGAACTACGCGGACGACTTCATGGGCACCAAGCTGTTCGGCAACGTCAACGTCGCCCTGGTGCTCGGCCTCGCCCAGTTCCTCACCACGTTCCTCATCGCCTGGTGGTACTCGCGGCACGCGGCCACCCAGCTCGACCCCAAGGCCGACGCCATCAAGTCCCGGATGGAGGGCGGCGCATGAGCTCCGTACGGACGACCGCGCACACCACGATGCTGGCCGCGGGCGAGGCGAGCCAGCACCGGCCGCTGATCATCACCCTGTTCGCGGTGTTCGTCGCCGCGACCCTCGTCATCACCGTCTGGGCCGGCCGCCAGACCAAGGACGCCGCCGACTTCTACGCGGGCGGCCGCCAGTTCACCGGCTTCCAGAACGGCCTCGCCGTCTCCGGCGACTACATGTCCGCCGCGTCCTTCCTCGGCATCGCCGGCGCCATCGCCCTGTTCGGCTACGACGGCTTCCTCTACTCCATCGGCTTCCTGGTCGCCTGGCTGGTGGCCCTGCTCCTGGTCGCCGAGCCGCTGCGCAACTCCGGCCGCTACACGATGGGCGACGTCCTCGCCTACCGCCTGCGCCAGCGCCCGGTCCGTACCGCCGCCGGCACCTCCACCATCGTCGTGTCGATCTTCTACCTGCTGGCCCAGATGGCGGGCGCCGGCGTCCTCGTCTCGCTGCTCCTCGGCATCACCAGCGACGGCGGCAAGATCGGCATCGTCGCGCTCGTCGGCGTCCTGATGATCGTGTACGTCACCATCGGCGGCATGAAGGGCACCACTTGGGTGCAGATGGTCAAGGCGGTCCTGCTGATCGTCGGCGCCCTGCTGCTCACCTTCCTGGTGCTGCTGAAGTTCCACTTCAACATCTCCGACCTGCTCGGCAAGGCGGCCGAGAACAGCGGCAAGGGCTCCCCGTTCCTGGAACCCGGCCTCAAGTACGGCGCCACGTCCACCACCAAACTGGACTTCATCTCGCTCGGCATGGCCCTGGTCCTCGGCACCGCGGGCCTCCCGCACATCCTGATCCGGTTCTACACCGTGCCCACCGCCAAGACCGCGCGGAAGTCGGTCAACTGGGCGATCGGCCTCATCGGCACCTTCTACCTCATGACCCTCGCCCTCGGCTTCGGCGCCGCCGCGCTGATCAAACCGGACGAGATCATCGCCTCCAACAAGGCGGGCAACACGGCGGCGCCCCTGCTCGCCCTGCACCTCGGCGGCGTCCACTCCACCTGGGGCGCGGTCCTGCTCGCCACCATCTCCGCCGTCGCCTTCGCCACGATCCTCGCGGTCGTCGCGGGACTGACGCTCGCCTCGTCCTCCTCCTTCGCGCACGACATCTACGCGAACGTCATCAAGAAGGGGCAGGCGTCGGAGAAGCAGGAGATGGCGGCCGCCCGGTACGCGACCGTCGGCATCGGCGCCGTGTCCATCCTGCTGGGCGCCCTCTCCCGCGACCTCAACGTCGCCGGTCTGGTCGCGCTCGCCTTCGCGGTCGCCGCCTCCGCCAACCTGCCGACGATCCTCTACAGCCTGTTCTGGAAGCGGTTCACCACCCCGGGCGCGCTCTGGTCGATCTACGGAGGTCTGGTCACGGCGGTCGGCCTCGTGCTGTTCTCCCCGGTGGTCTCGGGCAAGCCCGCCTCGATGTTCCCGGACGTCGACTTCCACTGGTTCCCGCTGGAGAACCCGGGCCTCATCTCCATCCCCGTCGGCTTCCTGCTGGGCTGGCTGGGCACCGTCCTGTCCAAGGAGGAGCCGGACGCCGGCAAGTACGCCGAACTGGAGGTCCGCTCCCTGACGGGCACCGGAGCGCACTAGACACCGGCTCGGACACCGGCACGGCGCGGGCCCGCCGTAGGCCACCGGTGGATCACCACTGGTAGGTCCCTACGACGGGCCCGCGCCGCGTCTCGTGCGATCGGACCGCCGTCGTTGTCCGTCCTGTCACGTAGGCTCACAGGTGTCCGGAAAACGAGATCGGCATCGAGGGAGGGGGCCCGCGTGCTCATCGACACCTACGGCCGGGTCGCCACCGACCTGCGTGTCTCACTGACGGACCGGTGCAACCTCCGCTGCACCTACTGCATGCCCGAAGAGGGCCTGCAGTGGCTCGCCAAGCCCGATCTGCTCACGGACGACGAGATCGTCCGCCTGATAGGGATCGCGGTCACCCGCCTCGGCATCGAGGAGGTCCGCTTCACCGGCGGCGAACCCCTGCTGCGCCCCGGTCTGCCCGGCATCGTCGAGCGGGTCGCGGCTCTCGCCCCCCGCCCCCAGATGTCCCTCACGACCAACGGCATCGGCCTCAAGCGCACCGCGACCGCCCTCAAGGCCGCGGGCCTGGACCGGGTGAACGTCTCGCTGGACACCCTGCGCCCCGACGTCTTCAAGACCCTCACCCGCCGTGACCGCCACAAGGACGTCATCGAGGGCCTCGAAGCCGCCCACCACGCGGGCCTGACCCCCGTCAAGATCAACTCGGTCCTGATGCCGGGCCTGAACGCCGACGAAGCCCCGGACCTGCTGGCCTGGGCCGTGGAGCACGACTACGAACTCCGCTTCATCGAGCAGATGCCCCTGGACGCCCAGCACGGCTGGAAGCGCGACGGCATGGTCACCGCCGGCGACATCCTGGCCTCGCTGCGCACCCGCTTCGAGCTCACCGAGGAAGGCGCCGACGAGCGCGGCTCCGCACCGGCCGAGCGCTGGATCGTCGACGGCGGCCCGCAGCGCGTCGGCGTGATCGCCTCGGTCACCCGCCCGTTCTGCGCGGCCTGCGACCGCACCCGCCTCACCGCCGACGGACAGGTGCGCACCTGCCTCTTCGCCACCGAGGAGACCGATCTGCGGGCCGCGCTGCGCTCGGGCGCGCCCGACGAGGAGATAGCCCGCCTCTGGCGCCTCGCGATGTGGGGCAAGAAGGCAGGAGCGGGCCTGGACGACCCCTCGTTCGTACAGCCCGACCGCCCGATGTCGGCGATCGGCGGCTGACGCGGTCCGCCGGCTATTCCTCGCCGCGCTCGACCGGCTGGGAAGCCTCCCACGCGTCGAGCGTCACGACGTCCTTCAGGAACCCGCGCACACCGAGGAAACCCGACAGGTGCTCGCGGTGCTCCTCGCACGCGAGCCACGTCTTGCGGCGCTCGGGCGTGTGCAGCTTCGGGTTGTTCCAGACGAGCACCCACACGGCATCCGCGCGGCAGGCCTTGGCCGAGCAGACGGGGGAGGCGGGACCGGAGTCGGGGGCGTTCAGAATCACCCTGCCGACCCTAGCCGAGGCCTCGCGTCACGCGTTCCGCGCGGTGGGCCGGCCGTTCATGGATGGGGCTCCGAGGGCATACAAAGGCGACGCCGAGCAGCCACGGGGGGAGCTGCCCGGCGTCGGTCCGTCGCTCCGACGGGGGATGCGGAGCGCGTACGAAGTATGTCACGGGTAACCCGCCGCCCGGCACCGGAACAACATGATTGATCTGAGCTTTTCTTGAGCTTGTTTGCGCGGCGATATTCCGTTTTCGGAGAAACCTCCGATGCCCGGCCGAGGCTGAACCGGCCTTGCCCCGCGGCGAGTTCGGGGTCGGTTCGACCCCGGTCCGGAACTCAGCCCGGGTGGTGCGGTTCGCCCCCCAGCGGCGCCCCGGGACCGGCTTCGGCGCCCTGGGGAGACGCTTCCCCGGAGCCGTCCTGCCGGGGTGGTGTGATCATCGGACGCAGCGGGGCGGTGACGAATGTCGAGGGGAGCGAGGGCGCGTTCTCGCGTCCGGCGTTGGCGATGACCACGGCGACGTACGGGAGGAGAATCCCGAGAACCAGCGCGACGAGAGCGACAGGCCGTTCGACGTTCCACAGGGTGGCCGCCAGGATCACGGACACCGTACGCACGGACATCGAGATGACATAGCGGCGCTGCCGGCCGCGCACATCGTCGTCCAGGCTCTGCCTGGCTCCCGTGATCCGGAAGACCTGGACGTTGCTCTGCTTCCTGATCACACTCCACCACCCGCCTGCGTCGCACGCTCCCCGGTCCGTACCCGGACGAACCCGTCGAGGAAGCGGGCCCGGACTCCTTCCACGTTACGCCGCGTCTGCGCCGCCTACGAGACCGGGGGATGTCCTGAACGGGTGGACATGGTGCGTCGTAGCGCGTACGGCTCCGCCCGACATGCGCCGTATGGCGGACGGCAAGAGACTGACGGTACTGCTCACGGGGAGCGGTACAAGGAGGCGGACATGGGCTGGTTGTGGGCGATCATCGTCGGGTTCGTGCTGGGCCTGATCGCCAAGGCGATCATTCCCGGGAAGCAGCACAGCCCGCTCTGGCTGACCACCATCTTCGGGATGCTCGGCGCCATCGTGGGCAATGCCCTCGCGCGCGCCTTCGGCGTCGCGGCGACGTCCGGCATCGACTGGACCCGTCACCTGTTCCAGCTGATCGCCGCGATCGTCATCGTGGCGCTGGGCGACATGGCGTACATGGCCCTGTGGGGGAACAAGAAGGCGCAGCAGCGGGCGTGACCCCGCCCGGACGGACGAAGGGCGCGGGCCGCTTCCCGATCCGGGAAGCGGCCCGCGCCCTCGCTGTCGTCGGAACGCTCAGCCGCCCGTGACCTCGACCGCGGCCAGGCTCTTCTTGCCCCGGCGCAGCACCAGCCAGCGCCCGTGCAGCAGGTCCTCGGCCGCCGGGACCGCGTCCTCGGCGGCGACCTTGACGTTGTTCACGTACGCCCCGCCCTCCTTGACCGTGCGGCGCGCGGCGGACTTGCTGGCCACCAGGCCGACCTCGGCGAACAGGTCCACGACGAGACCCGCCTCGGCGACCTGGATGTGCGGCACCTCGGACAGGGCGGCGCTCAGCGTCCGCTCGTCGAGGTCGGACAGCTCGCCCTGACCGAAGAGCGCCTTGGACGCGGCGATCACGGCGGCCGTCTGGTCGGCGCCGTGCACCAGCGTCGTCAGCTCCTCGGCCAGCGCGCGCTGGGCGGCACGGGCCTGCGGGCGCTCCTCGGTCTGCTTCTCCAGCTCCTCCAGCTCCTCGGGGGACCTGAAGGACAGGATGCGCATGTACGTCGAGATGTCCCGGTCGTCCACGTTCAGCCAGAACTGGTAGAACGCGTACGGCGTCGTCATCTCGGGGTCGAGCCAGATGGCGCCGCCCTCGGTCTTGCCGAACTTGGTGCCGTCCGCCTTGACCATCAGCGGCGTCGCCAGCGCGTGCACATGGGCCCCGGGCTCCAGGCGGTGGATCAGGTCCAGGCCCGCCGTGAGGTTGCCCCACTGGTCGCTGCCGCCCTGCTGCAACGTGCAGCCGTAGCGTCGGTACAGCTCCAGGAAGTCCATGCCCTGCAGCAGCTGGTAGCTGAACTCCGTGTAGCTGATGCCCTCCTCGGACTCCAGGCGCCGGGCCACGGAGTCCTTGGTCAGCATCTTGTTGACGCGGAAGTGCTTGCCGATGTCCCGCAGGAACTCGATCGCCGACAGACCGGCCGTCCAGTCCAGGTTGTTCACCATGACCGCGGCGTTCTCGCCCTCGAAGGACAGGAACGGCTCGATCTGCGAACGCAGCCGTGTCACCCAGTTGGCGACCGTCTCCGGGTCGTTCAGCGTGCGCTCGGCCGTCGGGCGCGGGTCACCGATCTGACCCGTCGCGCCGCCCACCAGGGCGAGCGGCCGCAGCCCCGCCTGCTGGAGCCGGCGCATGGTGAGCACCTGCACCAGGTGACCGACGTGCAGGCTGGGCGCGGTCGGGTCGAAGCCGCAATAGAACGTGACGGGACCGTCCGCGAGCGCCTTGCGCAATGCATCTTCGTCGGTGGACAGGGAGAACAGCCCCCGCCACTTCAGCTCGTCGACGATGTCCGTCACGGTTCTCGTATCTCCTTGAGTGGTCTCGTGAATCAGGTACGAGGTTATACGCCCTGGCTGACAGAGCTCATATTGAAGTCCGGCACCCGCAGGGCGGGCATCGCGGCCCTGGTGAACCAGTCGCTCCATTCCCGGGGCAGCGTCTTCTCCGTCCGCCCCGCCTCGGTGGCCCGCCCCAGCAGGCCCACCGGCGACTCGTTGAACCGGAAGTTGTTCACCTCGCCCACGACCTCGCCGTTCTCGACGAGGTAGACGCCGTCCCGGGTCAGCCCGGTCAGCAGCAGCGTCGCCGGGTCGACCTCGCGGATGTACCAGAGGCAGGTCAGCAGCAGACCGCGCTCGGTCGCGGCGACCATCTCCTCCAAGGAGCGGTCCTCGCCGCCGTCGAGGACGAGGTTCCCGATCGTCGGCGTCACCGGCAGCCCGGTCAGCTCGGCGCTGTGCCGGGTGGTGGACAGATGCCGCAGCTCGCCCTGGTGGATCCAGTCGGTGGCCTTGAGCGGCAGCCCGTTGTCGAACACGGAGGCGTCGTCGCCCGAGGAGTGCGTGAGGACGAAGGGAGCGGACTCCAGACCCGGCTCGTTCGGGTCGCTGCGAAGCGTCAGCGGCAGCTCGGTGAGCCGCTCGCCGATCCGGGTGCCGCCCCCCGGCTTGCTGAAGACGGTCCGGCCCTCGGCCGCGTCCCGGGCGGCGGCCGACCACATCTGGTAGATCAGCAGGTCCGCGACGGCGGTCGGCGGCAGCAGCGTCTCGTAGCGCCCGGCGGGCAGCTCGACGCGCCGCTCGGCCCAACCGAGCCGTACGGCCAGTTCCGCGTCCAGCGCCGCCGGGTCGACGTCCTTGAAGTCCCGCGTCGAGCGTCCCGCCCATGCCGAACGCGTACGGTCCGGGGACTTGGCGTTGAGCTCCAGCGTGCCGTTCGGCTGGTCGTGCCGCAGCCGCAGCCCCGTCGACGTACCGAGGTAGCTGGAGACGAGCTCGTGGTTGGCGAACCCGTACAGCTCACGGCCGCCGGCACGCGCGCGTGCGAACGATTCGCCGAGCGCAGGAGCGAAGTCGGCGAAGACGGTGGAAGAGGTCTCGGCGGGCGCGTCCGTGAAGTCGGGGGACTCCGGTACGCCCGTCACCAGCGGTCGGCCGTCCTCGGCGGGACCGGCGCCCCGCGCCGCCGCCTCGGCCGCCAGCACCAGCGGCTCCAGCTCGTCTGCGGTCACCGCCGAGCGCGAGACCACACCGGACGAGGTGCCCTCGCGGCCGTCGACGGTGGCGATAACGGTGAGCGTGCGCCCGCGCGTCACCCCGTTCGTGGTGAGCGTGTTGCCCGCCCAGCGCAGGTTGGCGGTGGACTGCTCGTCGGCGATGACCACACAGCCGTCGGCCCGGGACAGTTCGAGGGCGCGCTCGACGACCTCATGCGGCTTGCTCGTACGGGCGCTCATCGACCGGCCTCCTGAGTCGTGTTGAGGATGTTGACGCCCTTGAAGAGGGCGGACGGGCAGCCGTGCGACACCGCGGCGACCTGGCCCGGCTGGGCCTTGCCGCAGTTGAAGGCACCGCCCAGGACATACGTCTGCGGGCCGCCCACCGCGGCCATCGAACCCCAGAAGTCGGTGGTGGTCGCCTGGTACGCGACATCACGCAGCTGACCCGTGATCCGGCCGTTCTCGATCCTGAAGAAGCGCTGGCCGGTGAACTGGAAGTTGTAGCGCTGCATGTCGATGGACCAGGACCGGTCGCCGACGACATAGATGCCGCGGTCGACGCCCCCGATCAGATCCTCGGTGGACAGCCCGCCCGGGTCCGGCTGGAGCGACACGTTGGCCATCCGCTGCACGGGCACATGCCGGGGCGAGTCGGCGTACGCGCACCCGTTGGACCGCTCGAAGCCGGTCAGTCGCGCGATCCGCCGGTCCAGCTGGTAGCCGACGAGCGTGCCCCCCTTCACGAGGTCCCACGACTGGCCCTCGACGCCCTCGTCGTCGTACCCGACGGTCGCGAGGCCGTGCTCGGCGGTGCGGTCACCCGTCACGTTCATCAGATCGGAGCCGTACCTGAGCTTGCCGAGCTGGTCGAAGGTGGCGAAGGAGGTACCGGCGTACGCGGCCTCGTAGCCGAGCGCGCGGTCCAGCTCGGTGGCGTGCCCGATGGACTCGTGGATCGTCAGCCACAGGTTGGACGGGTCGACGACGAGGTCGTACACCCCCGCCTCGACGCTCGGCGCCCGCATCTTCTCCGCGAGCAGCCCGGGGATCCGCTCCAGCTCGGAGTCCCAGTCCCAGCCGGTGCCCAGCAGGTACTCCCAGCCGCGCCCGGCCGGCGGCGCGATCGTCCGCATCGAGTCGAACTCGCCGCTGGACTCGTCGACGGCGACCGCGGTGAGCTGCGGGTGCAGCCGCACCCGCTGCTGCGTGGTCACGGTCCCGGCGGTGTCCGCGTAGAACTTGTTCTCGTGCACGGTCAGCAGGGACGCGTCGACGTGGTTGACGCCGTCGGCCGCCAGCAGCCGCGCGCTCCAGTCCGCGAGCAGCCCCGCCTTCTCCTCGTCCGGCACGGAGAAGGGATCGATCTCGTACGACGAGATCCACGTCTTCTCGGCGTGCACCGGCTCCTGGGCCAGCTCCACGCGCTCGTCGGAACCGGCCGCCTTGATCACCTGGGCCGACAGCTTCGCCATCGCCACGGCCTGCGAGGCGACCTTCGCGGCCGCGTCCATCGTCAGATCCACGCCCGACGCGAACCCCCAGGTCCCGCCGTGCACGACCCGTACCGCGTAGCCCAGGTCGGTGGTGTCCGACGACCCGGCCGGCTTGGCGTCGCGCAGCCGCCAGGACGCGCTGCGCACCCGCTCGAACCGGAAGTCCGCGTGGTCGGCGCCCAGCGCCCGCGCCCGCGCGAGCGCGGCGTCGGCGAGTGCGCGCAGCGGTAGCGCCGTGAAGGCTTCGTCGATGGAATGAGGCACCGAGGTCTCCCTGCTGTCGTGGCCCGTCGGGTCCGATCATGTCGCGCGGGCGGGTCCGGCGGCCACGCCTTTGCGGGACCGGGCGCGTCCGGCGCGTCTTTCGGCCGTACCGCCTCGGCTTTCCGGCCGTACCGCCATGGCTTTCTGTAGAGACCCGACAGCAGTCACCCGAACCCACTGTCGGTGCCCGATTCTCTGGGAGGCCTGGCGGACCGATAGGTTTTCGGGGAAGGCGCCTGTATTGCAGGGGTTTCAGTCCGCTAACGAAAGGGTGATCCGTTGAGCCGCTCGGTTCTCGTCACCGGAGGCAACCGGGGCATCGGCCTCGCCATCGCCCGCGCATTCGCCGACGCAGGCGACAAGGTCGCGATCACGTACCGGTCCGGTGAGCCGCCGGCCGGCTTCCTGGCGGTCAAGTGCGACATCACCGACACCGAGCAGGTGGAGCAGGCCTACAAGGAGATCGAAGCCGAGCACGGCCCGGTCGAGGTCCTGATCGCCAACGCCGGCGTCACCAAGGACCAGCTCCTCATGCGGATGTCCGAGGAGGATTTCACCTCGGTCATCG
This sequence comes from Streptomyces sp. NPDC042002, assembly GCF_055588305.1. Classification (NCBI taxonomy): domain Bacteria; kingdom Bacillati; phylum Actinomycetota; class Actinomycetes; order Kitasatosporales; family Streptomycetaceae; genus Streptomyces; species Streptomyces sp. NPDC042002. Next base: position 601,247 of record NZ_JBVJCT010000001.1, read on the forward strand.
ACACGAACCTCACCGGCACCTTCCGCGTGGTCAAGCGCGCCAACCGTGGCATGCTGCGGGCCAAGAAGGGCCGCGTCGTGCTGATCTCGTCGGTCGTCGGGCTGCTCGGCTCGGCGGGGCAGGCGAACTACGCCGCGTCCAAGGCCGCCCTGGTCGGCTTCGCGCGTTCGCTCGCCCGGGAGCTGGGCTCGCGCAACCTCACCTTCAACGTCGTCGCGCCCGGCTTCGTAGACACGGACATGACGCAGTCGCTCACCGAAGAGCAGCGCGCGAACATCGTGTCGCAGGTACCGCTGGGCCGTTACGCGCAGCCCGAGGAGATCGCCGCGACGGTGCGGTTCCTCGCCTCGGACGACGCCTCGTACATCACTGGAGCCGTCATCCCGGTTGACGGCGGACTGGGAATGGGTCACTGATCACCATGAGCGGAATTCTCGAGGGCAAGCGCGTCCTTATCACCGGTGTGCTGATGGAGTCCTCCATCGCCTTCCACACCGCCAAGCTGGCCCAGGAGCAGGGTGCCGAGATCATCCTGACCGCGTTCCCGCGGCCCACGCTGACCGAGCGCATCGCCAGGAAGCTGCCGAAGCCCACCAAGGTCATCGAGCTGGACGTCACCAACGAGGAGCACCTCGGGCGTCTCGCCGACATCGTGGGCCAGGAGCTGGGCGGCCTCGACGGCGTCGTGCACTCCATCGGCTTCGCGCCGCAGGACGCCCTCGGCGGCAACTTCCTCAACACGCCGTTCGAGTCGGTCGCCACCGCCATGCACGTCTCGGCGTTCTCCCTGAAGTCGCTGACCATGGCCTGCCTGCCGCTGATGCAGAACGGCGGTGCCGTCGTCGGCCTCACCTTCGACGCGCAGTACGCCTGGCCGCAGTACGACTGGATGGGCCCGGCCAAGGCCGCCCTGGAGGCCACCAGCCGCTACATGGCGCGCGACCTGGGCAAGCAGAACATCCGCTGCAACCTCATCTCGGCGGGCCCGATCGGCTCCATGGCCGCCAAGTCCATCCCGGGCTTCGGCGAGCTCGCCTCGGTGTGGGACACCCGCGCGCCCCTGGAGTGGGACCTCAAGGACCCGGAGCCGGCCGGCAAGGGTGTCGTCGCCCTGCTGAGCGACTGGTTCCCGAAGACCACGGGCGAGATCATCCACGTGGACGGCGGTCTGCACGCCATCGGCGCGTAAACGCTTACGCCCCGTATCGACGCCCCGTTTCCCGCAGCGCGCGGGGAGCGGGGCGTCGCCCGTTCGGCCCATTCGACCGGGCGGCCCGGACCCCGTGACCCGCACGCTGGGAGAACGCACCGCCCCGCAGCCGTACGGCCGAGGAGGTCCCCTTGTGCGCCTGTCCCGCCGCTTTGCCCCGGTGTTCGCCGCTGTCGCTCTGGTGATGGCCGTACCGTACGAAGCGATGCCCCAGCCGCGCGTGGAGGGTGCGACCGAGGGGACCCGGACGCCCGCAGTACCCCAGCCGTTCGGCGCCGAGTGCCGGACCACCGTCACCGGTTCCCATGTCGTCGCGTACTGCCACAACCTCTATGTGGGCACCGACCGCGTCAGTCTGCACGTCGAGTGCGCCCGCTGGTGGGACATCGACAGCGACAGCGCCCCGGTCGACGTCGGACCCGCGATGACGGTCCGGCTGACCGGCCGCTGCTGGAAGGAGATCCGCACGGTCTGGATCACCCACGGGACATGAGGTCCGGCGCGCTCGGCAGTCGGTGCCCGCACGTGCGGGTCCCGTGACGTCCGGCCGCCCGGGTCCGGAGCCTGCGCCTGCCGGTCGTCCGGGCCGGGTGCCTGGGGCCTGCGGGCCGCCGGGGCCCGCGCCTCTCAGCCGCCCGGTCCGGCGCCTGCGGGCCGCTTCGGGCCGCGCCTGCTGGTCATGCCCTCCGGCCCTCCCGGCAGCCGCGGGCCCGCGCCGCCGGCCGCCCCGGTCCGTGCCTGCCGGTCAAGATCCGTCCGGCCCCCCCGGCGCGGGGGGCGCCCGCGCCTACCCCTGGCCCCCCGGCCGTCCGGGGCGGCACTGGAACGGATAGCTCGCCGCCTCCGCGGCGGCGGCCTCCGCGTCGCCCGTCCTGATCGCGTCGACGAGCCGGTCGTGGTCCATGTACGTGTCCGGCGTCAGCTCCTTGCCGACGTCCTCGCGCAGCCAGTCGCGCAGCACCTCGCCCAGATCCGCGTACATCGCCGTCATCACGTCGTTGCGGGACGCGGCCACCACCGCCATGTGGAAGGTCGCGTCGGCGGCCACGAAGGCCTCCGCGTCGCCCGACTCCCAGGCCTCCTCCCGGCGTACGAGGAGGGCGTCCAGCTGCTTGAGGTCACGCTCGGTGCGCCGCTCGGCGGCCAGCCGGGCGGCACTCGACTCCAGCGTGGAACGCAGTTCGGCGATGTGTCGCGGGTCGGCGTCCGCGAACCGGCGGTGCATCACGCCCGCCAGCTCGCTGGTCGCCACGACGTAGGTGCCGGAGCCCTGCCGGATGTCCAGCAGCCCGTTGTGAGCGAGCGCCCGGACCGCCTCGCGCACGGTGTTGCGGGCGACGCCGAGCTGGTCGACGAGCTCCGGCTCGGTGGGGATACGGGAGCCCACCGGCCACTCGCCCGAGGTGATCTGGTTCCGCAGCTCGGCGATGACCTGCTCGGACAGGGCCGAACGGCGGGGATGGCTCAGCGGCATGACGGTCCTTCGTACGGGCCCGGGTGTGGTCGTTCGCGCGGGGCCGGAGGTTCCGGAGATTAACGCAGCAGGATTGGACAGCCAATCATCCCATGATTCTATGATGGGCGTCATGGCCATCGAGGAGACCCGGACGGCGACGACGTCCCCAGCGATACGCCGCTCCACCGAGAGCACGGCACCCGAAACGACACCCGAAACGCCCGTCACGCGCGCGTGGACGACGCGACTCGTGGTCGCCGGCATCGTCCTCGCCGCGCTCAACCTGCGTCCGGCCATCACCAGCCTCGGCGCCCTCCTCGAAGAGGTGCGCGACGGCCTCGGCATGAGCGGCAGCGTCGCCGGACTGCTCACCTCCGTACCGCCCCTGTGCTTCGCCGTCTTCGGCGTGATGGCACCGCGGCTCGCCCGCCGCTTCGGGTCCGCCGCCGTCGTCTGCGGGGGCATGGTCGCCATCACGACGGGCCTGGCCGTGCGCCCGTACATCGGGGGCGCGGCCGGCTTCCTGGCCGCCAGCGCGCTCGCGCTCATGGGCATCGCCGTCAGCAACGTCCTGATGCCGGTGATCGTCAAGCGCTGGTTCCCCGACAAGGTCGGCTCCATGACGGGCCTCTACTCGATGGCCCTCGCGCTCGGCACCTCGACCGCCGCCGCGGTGACCGTCCCGATGACCGACGCCCTGGGCGGCGACTGGCAGTCCGGGCTCGTGGTGTGGGCGGGCCTCGCGGCGGCGGCCGTCGTCCCGTGGATTCTGCTGGCACGCGCGCGGGGCGCCGATTCTCCCACCGGTGACCGTGGGTCCGTCGCGTCCGCCGCGGTCCGTGCCGGTGACCGTGGGTCCGTCGCGTCCGGCACCGGTCGTATCGGTGATCTGGTGCCTGCCGCTGCCACCGCGGCCCGCACCGGTGATCTCGGGCCCGCTGGTCCCGTCGTCACTGGTCCCGTCGTCACCCGGCACGAGCCCGACGGGCTGCGCATCACCCGCAGCCGTACGGCCTGGGCGCTCGCCGTCTTCTTCGGCCTCCAGGCCACCGCCGCCTACATCACGATGGGCTGGATGGCACAGATCTTCCGCGACGCGGGCGTCGCCGCCGGCACCGCCGGACTGCTCCTCGCCGTCACCATGGTGATGGGCGTGCCGCTGGCCTTCGTCATCCCGCGCCTCGCCACCCGCCTGCCCCACCAGGGGCCCATCGTGGTCGCCCTCGGCCTCTGCGGACTCGCCGGATACGCGGGCCTCTATCTGGCTCCGGCGGCGGGTGCCTGGGCCTGGGCCCTGTTGCTCGGTGTCTCCAACTGCGCCTTTCCGCTGGCCCTCACCATGGTCGGCATGCGGGCCCGGACCGGCGCCGGTGTGGCCAAGCTGTCGGCGTTCGCGCAGAGCACCGGCTATCTGATCTCGATCCCGGGCCCGCTGCTCGTGGGTGTGCTGTACCAGCACAGCGGCGGATGGGGCCTGCCGCTCGCGATGATGGCCGGGCTCATGGTCCCGCAGATCGGCGTCGGCATCCTGGCGGGCCGCAACCGCACGGTGGAGGACGAGGCCGCCCGGTGACCCGGTGACCCGGTGGCCCATGGCCGGTGCCCTGGTGACCTGGAGACGGGAAACGGGCCCCCGGCGGCGGCACGGCGGACGAAGGGTGCGAGACTTGCCGCATGCCTGTGCTCGACCCGAACCCCCAGAACGGCCAGAAGAAGCTGCTGCTCGTGCTCGGCGCGATGCTGGCCATCACGGTGATCATCGGCATCATCGCGTCCTTCGCGTCCCCGTGATCGGCGGAGCCCCGCCGCAGACGGCGTCACCCTGACCGTCGCCGCACCCGTGCCGTAGCGCCCGCACGCCCCTCCAGAACGCGCCGCCCCGGACGCGGAACCGCCCTCTCGCCCGGAGGTAGGGCTAACCCCCCATCCCCTAGGGGGCGAGTGTCAGGGTCAAGTGGGTGGATCACCGGATGGGTTGCCGGCCGCTGAGTCCGTAACTTCGAGTTGTGACCGTGAGACGCGGTCCAGGACCACTCGAAGACTCACGGAGGCGGCATGTCGGCCCCTACGCACACCCGGCCCCACCCGGCGACCACGGGCCGCGTGGACATCCGGCTGCCCTGGTGGGCCCTCGCCCTGCCCACGCTCGCCTTCATCTCCCTGCTGCTCATGATCCTCAACCCGGCGGACGCGCACGCCGCGGGCAGCGACCCGGCGATCACCCACATGTTCGAGCGCGTCCAGCAGACGTTCCTGCACAACACTCCGTAAGCCGCCGAGGCCCCACCCACCGCAATCAAGCCACGCCCCACTGAGCCATTCCGGATCGCGCCATCCCGCACAGCCGGACGCCGTCCGCAACCCGGGGAGACCGCTCCACCTCCCAAGGGGTACGGCATCACCCCTGACGGGGCAGGGCATTACCCCCGCCGGGGGACCGCATCAACTCCCTGCGCCCCATGGCATGTTTCGTGCGAAGCTGGGACGCATGAGCGTCGCAGAACCCCGCAGGATCGTCCTCTTCCGGCATGCGAAAGCCGACTGGCCGCAGATGTCCGACCATGAGCGGCCGCTCGCCGACCGGGGCCGCATGGACGCCGCCGTCGCCGGACGCAGGCTGGCAGACATCGGCATCCCCCTGGACCTGGCCCTTTGCTCCACCGCGATCCGGACCCGCGAGACATGGAAGCACGCCGTCCAGGAGCTCCCGCACCGGCCGAAAACGGTCTATGAGGAGCGGCTCTACGAAGCCTCGCCGGGCGAGCTGATCGCCGTGCTCAACGAGACCCCGGACGACGCGCACAACGTGATCCTGATCGGTCACAACCCGGGTGTACACGGCCTCGCCGATGTCCTGGCGGGCCAGGCCGAGGGCGACACCCGTGCGCGGATGCAAGCCCACGGTTTCCATACCGCCGCCTTCGCGGTGCTGTCCTTCGACGGCCCCTGGAAGTCCCTGGAGCCCGGATCGGGCGCCCTGACCGACTACTGGGCCCCGACGGAGTGAACCCGCCCCTACGACGGACGGGGGGGGGGGGGGGGGGGGGGGGGGGGGGGGGGGGGGGGGGGGGGGGGGGGGGGGGGGGGGGGGGGTGGTTGTTGGGT